>JAYTSJ010000055.1:0-23557 GCA_043745725.1 Gammaproteobacteria bacterium
TCGAACCCAAAACTGATTGAACGACCAATTGCGATTAATGGTAATAAAGCCATAATTGGTCGTCCCCCTGAAAATGTACTGAGTATTCTGTAAGGCAGCAACTTAATGATTCCCTATGTATTGGTTTTATATTACAGCCGCAATGGCGCAACACTGGCGATGGCAAACCAGATTGCGCGCGGCGTAGCCCTAGCAAACAGCCATAACGAAGCAATAAAAATCGAAGCGCGCGTACGCACTGTGCCTGCGGTATCGCCCGTAACGGAAGCAACCGAACCCGGCATCCCACTGGCAGGTGCAGTGTATTGCAGCGAGGACGATTTAAAAAATTGTGCCGGATTAATTCTTGGCAGCCCAACTCGTTTTGGTAACATGGCGGCGCCGTTAAAATATTTTTTAGACGGCACCAGTAATGCGTGGGTTAATGGCGACTTAATAAACAAACCTGCAGCCGTATTTACCTCAACATCAACCTTGCATGGCGGACAAGAAAGTACACTTTTAACCATGATGTTGCCGTTATTGCATCAAGGCATGTTGATTACTGGCATTCCTTATAGTGAAGCCGCATTATCCAAAACAAAAACCGGCGGCACCCCTTATGGCGCGTCTCACTTAGCCGCGGGCAATAATGCCAGTGTACTAAGTGAAGATGAAATTGCACTTTGCCAGTCACTCGGCAAACGAGTTGCTAAAATTGCCTTGCAATTGGAGTCATTACACAATGAGTGAGTTACCTGCTACACATGAATTACCTACTGAATTACCTTCAATGAACGAATTGCCAAACATGAATAAAATGCCAACACGCGCTGAACTTAATAGCGCACTTGAACAGGTCAAGAAAAAATTAACCGCAAGCTTATGCATAACTCACAGCAGCTATACAGTCTTAATGCTACTCATTAGCTGGTTTAATTTTCAATCGCCCAACAATGGTTTCGCACTGTGGCTATTTAAAATAATTCCACTCGCTATTTTTATTCCTGGATTTATTAAACAATACTACCGCAGCTACAGCTGGATTTGCTTTGCCATACTGCCTTATTTTATTTGGATAATCCCAATGGCGCTTGGCCGTGGCGCATGGGGTGACTGGGCAATCGTCGCACTTATCGTGATTATTTTTAACGCCGCAATGATGACCAGCCGTTGGTTGCAACAGCAATCTTACTTACAATGGCAAATCGCAAACACACCTTCGAATGATGAATAAAGGAACCTCCTGTGAATTATCCTTATCAAAAACCACGCAGCTTTTTTCGCCGTTTTTTCACTGGTCTATTTAACGGCATAGGCGCATTTATTACCTGGTTACGCAACACCATAATGAATGTGATTTTTTTAATAATATTCCTTGGCATTATCTTTGCCATTGGCAGTAAAACGCAAAAGCCATTACCTGAAAAATTTGCCTTGCGTATAGCTCCCTCGGGCATGTTAGTGGATCAACGCAACTATATGGACACCGCGAGCATGCTGCTGAGCGATGAAAAGAAAGATGCCGAAACGTTGGTACGTGATGTTGTTGATGCGATTAATCGTGCTGCTGACGATAAGCGTGTTGACAGCATTGTATTAGAGCTCGGCGAATTGGATGGCGGTGGCATCACCAAAATGGAAGAAATTGGTCAAGCCTTAATTGCATTCAAAGCTAAACAAAAAACTATTCTCGCGATAAGCGATAACTACAGTCAGGATCAATACTATCTTGCCAGCTTTGCCGACGAAATTTATTTACATAGCATGGGCGAAGTGCAATTAACTGGCTTTGGTCGCTACATTACCTATTATAAAAGCGCACTAGAAAAACTCGGCGTGAATGTGCATGTATTCCGCTCTGGAAAATATAAAGATTATGTAGAGCCTTACTTACGCGACAACATGAGTGACGAATCTCGCGAGCACAACAGCCAGTGGCTTAATCAATTGTGGGCACAATACACCAGCCGCGTTGAAGAACAGCGCAAACTACCCGCTGGCAGCTTGAATGAATTAATTAATCATTTAGATACTAAACTTGCTGCTGTAAATGGTGATAGCTCGCAACTCGCATTAAACGAACATTTAGTAGATAAATTAGTGGATCGAAAAACTATCGACAATTTATTGATTGAAAAATTTGGCAAAAGCAGCGACGAAGATTTTTATAACTGTGTAGGAGTTCACGCTTACAATGCTGAAACAAAATCGCTCGGCTCATCCAAAGCTGACAAGATCGGCTTGCTAGTAGCCTCTGGTACTATTGTTGATGGCCACCAACCTGAAGGCACTATCGGCAGCGAAAGCTACGTAGAATTATTGCGCAGCATCAAAGATGATGAAGATATTAAAGCCCTGGTCATTCGTATCGATAGCGGTGGCGGTAGCGCCTTCGCCTCAGAAATTATTCGCAGCGAAATTGCTGCCGTGCGCGCACAAGGTATCCCTATATTTATTTCAATGGGCACGGTCGCTGCATCCGGTGGTTATTGGATGGCAACCGCTGGCGATGAAATCTGGGCCATGCCCACCACTATCACTGGCTCCATCGGCGTATTCGGTGCATTCCCCACATTAGAAAACAGTTTACAAAAAATTGGTTTAAATACTGATGGTATCAGCACTACCGAATTAGGCGGCGCCCCCAGCTTAGACCGCCCACTCGCGCCGAAAATGGCGAACGTGATTCAGTCAGGTGTAGATCACACGTATCAACATTTTTTAAAATTAGTTGCAGATGCACGTAAAAAAGAAGTTCCTGAAATTAACGAGATCGCCCAGGGCCACGTATGGACGGGCCAAAAAGCGCTGGAAATTGGCTTGGTAGATCATTTGGGAAATTTAAACGACGTGATTGCCGCCGCTGCTGCACATGTAAAAATTAAAGATTACTCCGTGAAGTTAATAACTCAAAAACTTTCACCTAAAGAAGAGTTAGTCCGTAAAATTGTGGGAGAAGATGTTCGTGGCTTTATTCCTAAAGCATTCATTAAACCTTATGCAGATGTTGCAGCACTGCAACAATTATCACCGTTATTAAAACCGTTAATGGCGCTACAAAAAATGACTAACCCACAAGGGATTTATGCAAGTTGTTTAGAGTGCTTAGCACCCTAATAATTTAGATGCTCAGTAAATAAAAAAGGCCAGCAGGTTGCTGGCCTTTTTTATTGGTAGAAAAAAATTACTCCCACCGCTGCATAGCTTGTTGATCTTTTTCTTGCGAATCTAACCAAACACTTCCATCCGCCGTTAATTCTTTTTTCCAAAATGGTGCGCGCGTTTTTAAATAATCCATTAAAAATTCTGCCGTATGAAAAGCGTCCTCTCGATGAGAACAGCTTACACCGACAAAAACAATATTATCACCCAGATATAAATTTCCAATACGATGGATAATTCGCCAGCGTAAAATTTTCCAGCGTGATTGCGCTTGCACAACAATCTCTTGTAATGACTTTTCTGTCATCCCAGGATAGTGCTCCAACTGTAGGCCCCGCACTTCGCGGGCTAAATTTAAATCGCGTACGCGCCCAACAAAGGTGACTACAGCACCAGCGGCAGTGTCGTTAGCAACGAGTGCCGCATATTCATCACCCACATTAAAATCGTTTTGTTGAATAGAGATCATATTAGCCTCCGGTAACCGGCGGGAAAAAAGCAACCTCGTCACCCATTTGCAAACCTTGCGAAAATTTTACAATAGTTTGATTAACGGCCATCAATAATTTCTCATTATTTAAAAATTCTGCCCAAAGTGGATGCAGCATTATTAAATACTCACGCAATTGCGTAATGGTTTGTGCATCATTCTCGGCGACACTTAATTCTGCACATTGCAATTGTTCGCGTAGTTGTGCAAAAAATAAAACTTTAATCATGGCTGCTGCCCGACTGCGTCGCCCAATTGACTTGCTGGATCACGTTGATAGTGGCCGCGCCTACCACCTGATTTTTCCAACAAACAAATTTGTTCAATCACCATATTCATGTCAATAGCTTTACACATATCATAAATGGTCAGTGCGGCAACACTAGCCGCGGTGAGCGCTTCCATTTCCACTCCAGTTTGTCCGGTAAGCTTGCACAGCGTATTTATTTCAACGCAATTTTCTAAGACATTTATCGTAAAATCCACACTGACTTTACTGAGCGCAAGCGGATGACAGAGTGGAATTAAATCTGCACATTTTTTGGCAGCTTGAATACCGGCAATACGCGCAACGGCGAGCACATCGCCTTTTTTCAACGCGATGGCTTGAATTTGCGCAAGCGTTTCGGCGCGCATACACACCCGTGCAAATGCACGAGCTTCACGCACCGTTAAAGGCTTTTCCGATACATCTACCATACTGGCTTTGCCTTGTGCATCTATGTGCGTTAATACCATGAGAGTTTTCCTATATCGGCAAGAACAGCCAGCCACAACAGCTAGAGAGAACAGATTGGAGTATGATAAACGCCCCTTGGGATTGCGTCAGTAATCATTTTTATTTCAATTAAAGAATCTATTGCAACCACTATGATCGCTTCTGCTCATACACCGCAACAATCAGCAACATCCCCACTCAACCGTCGGTTTACGGCTGCGCCCATGATGGATTGGTCAGATTCACATTGCCGTAGTTTTTGGCGTTTACTCACCAAAAAAACCGTGTTTTACAGCGAGATGATTACCACAGGTGCCATTATTCATGGTGATCGCAAACGATTTTTGGATTTCAACGCCTGCGAACACCCCTTAGCCCTTCAACTAGGCGGCAGCGATCCTAAAGCCTTGGCTGAGTGTGCGCGTATCGCCGAAGATTGGGGCTACGATGAAGTAAACCTCAACTGCGGCTGCCCCAGTGATCGAGTGCAAAACAATATGATTGGCGCCTGTTTAATGGCCGAACCGCAGCTAGTCGCAGATTGTATCGCCGCGATGCAACGCGCCGTAAAAATTCCCGTTACTATCAAACACCGTATCGGGATAGACGATATGGAAGATTACACGGGCTTGGTCGATTTTGTCAGTACCGTTGCAGGAACTGGCTGTAAGACTTTTATTGTTCATGCCCGCAAAGCCTGGTTAAAAGGCTTAAGCCCCAAAGAAAACCGTGAAGTTCCACCATTACAATATGACAAGGTTGTGCAGCTAAAAAAAGATTACCCCACACTTGAAATCATCATTAATGGCGGCATAACTACCTTAGAACAATCACTTTCACTGCTGACAGAAGTTGATGGTGTAATGCTTGGCCGTGAGATTTATACTAACCCTTATTTGTTAGCGGAAGTCGACCAAAAAATATTTGGATCAACACAAAAAATTGTTAGCCGGGAAGAAGTTATTGAAGGTTTTATCGACTATGCCGAAGCGCAATTGCACCAAGGCATACGCTTGAATTATATAACACGGCACATTTTAGGTTTGTATCAAGGCATGCCCGGAGCACGCCGTTTTAGGCGAGTTATTTCTGAGCAAGCTCACAAACCCAATGCAGGCATTGAGGTAATAAAACAAGCCTTAGCCACATTAAATGAGGTACCATTTGGCAACGAAAATAGTAGCGACTCAACCGAATAAATTTTCTCGCAACCCACTATCACAAAGTCGTTTAACGGATTATCGGCGTTATGAAATAAGGTTGCTTTAAACAGCCTGCAGTGAAGGCCATACTATACATATCCACTTTTATTAGGAACTCTATCGTGACCAGTAAACTTGAACAACTCAAAAAAATTACCGATGTTGTTGCCGATACCGGCGACATAGATGCAATCCGTCTCTATAAGCCTATGGATGCAACTACCAATCCATCGTTGGTCTATAAAGCTGCGCAAATGCCGCAATATCAAGCATTAGTAACTTCAGCAATTAATGCCGCCAAAAGTATTACCAATAGCGCCGAACAATTAAGTGCTGCTTGCGATCATTTGGCTGTTGGTATTGGCCTGGAAATTTTAAAAATTGTTCCTGGGCGCGTGTCTACCGAAGTCGATGCACGCTTGTCTTTTGACACCAAAGCCAGTATTGCCAAAGCGCACCAACTAATAGATCTTTATATGAAAGGCGGCGTGGATAAATCACGCGTGCTGATTAAATTGGCATCTACCTGGGAAGGTATTCGCGCTGCCGAAATACTGGAAAAAGAAGGCATCAACTGTAACCTCACCTTGTTATTCGGCTTCAACCAAGCCGCGGCTTGTGCGGACGCTGGTGTATTTTTGATTTCTCCTTTTGTTGGCCGAATTTTAGATTGGTATAAAACCAATACTGATAAAAAAGAATATACCGCTGCAGAAGACCCTGGCGTCATATCAGTTCATCACATCTATAACTACTACAAACAACATGGTTATGACACTGTTGTTATGGGCGCAAGTTTCCGTAACCTCGGCGAAATTGAAGCTTTGGCCGGCTGTGATCGCTTAACGATTAGCCCACAATTTTTACAAGAATTGGAGCAAGACCACGGCGAACTAAAGCGCGTACTTTCTCCCTCCAACACAGGCGATTCCATTGCTAAATTGATCGAGACTGAAGCCAGCTTTCGCTTTGGAATGAATCAAGATGCGATGAGTAATGACAAATTGGCTGAGGGCATTCGCGGTTTCGCGAAAGATCAAATCAACCTTGTAAATTTGTTAAAATCACGGAACTAAACCCAAGTCTCGCAATTAAAGCCAAGCTTCGCGCCCTAACTAACTCGGGCGCGGTGCGGTCAATCCAAGCGCGGGCAATTCAAGCGCAGTCTACTCAAGAGAGTCGCATGCTCAATAAAATTTCTGCGTTTTTTGAACGCCATCTGCAACCTAGCGGTGGTGCTTCTGCTTCGCTTTCGCACGCACAAAAACAATTAACTATCGCCGCTTTATTGATTGAAGTGGCGATGGCTGATCATGTATTTAACGAACACGAATTGGCATCATTGCAACAATTGCTCAAACAAAAATTTTCCCTGAGCGAAGTACAAATCAGTGAACTCATTGAATTGGCAAAAGAAGAGTCTGCGGAAGCCACCTCATTGCATCAATTTACCCAATTAGTTCATCAACATTGTGACGATACAGAAAAATTTGAATTGTTAGTTTCGATGTGGGAATTAGCTTTCGCCGATGATAACCTGGATAAATACGAGGAGTATGTTATTCGCAAAGTAGCGGATTTAATTTACGTTTCACATTCGGAGTTTATTCGCGCAAAGAAAATTGCAAAAATCAAAAAAGTTAATGCTGTACAGTAATAAAGATTTTTAATACTACTGCTAGAGGGCTAGGGCTTTTCGAGCATCGCTACGAGATTACGAAATGTTTCGTGATTTTTTTCGTTGAGCCCCATTAATATCTTGTGCGCTTCAAGTACCTTCTCTTTAACTTGATTTTCATCGCATTCGATTGCCGTTAGATTTTTTTCTGGCGTAAATTCTACTTCAAGCTTATCTACAATAGTGAAAATATCAGCGAAACCCATTGTCTGTAAAATACGCTGGATACTTGCATTTGTCGCCAAAATCAACGGCGTTATGTCGCGCTTTTCTTGTGCCAATAAGGAAATTTTTGCCATCAGGCCCAACGTCGTACTATCAACTGCTTCTGCCTCCGACAGGTCAAACAACACCGATGAGAAGTTAGGTTCAGCAAGCATGTTGTTGATGAATCTATCAAAGGAAATACAAAGAGTAAGACGCACATCACCGGTCATCTTAATAATATAAACACCCACGTGGTCGGCTACTAATATCTGCCCGGGACGCATTCTATTTACCTCGACTAATAATAAGGATGGCAATATCATCTGGCGACTCGCCATCATCATCAACCTGTAAAGTATTGCAGACAGATTCAAGACTGCCACTTGTTGTTGCAATTTTTTCTAATAATTGCGCTTCTTTTTCCTGAAGCATATGGGCGGGTAAAATCTCCAGTACTCCATCCGAAAAACATAACAGAGAAAACTCTTGCGGTAATTGCAAGCTATACACCTGCCAAGTCACCTCTTTGAAAATACCTACGGGCTTACCCATACCCTCAAGATAAATACTAGTTTCTACTGTTTGCAATATTGGCATGGGCAAATGCCCGGCTACTGAATAGTTCATTTTTTGAGTATGTGTATCAATAACGCCAACAAAAAAAGTTAAATGATGATTTAAGCGCGTTTCTTTAATTTCTCGGTTAACTGTTTGCAATAATAGGTTAGTGCCGGTAGCAAAAGACTCTTCATCACCAAATAAATCTTCTTCCCGCACCATGCGGCTCACGAGATGTTTTAACCAGATAGTGACGAAAGCAGAGGAAGAACCATGGCCTGAAACATCGGCAAGATAAAATGCGAGGTAACGTTTTTGAATGTGAGCGTAATCAATGAAATCGCCACTTAAAAACAAAGACGGTGCTACATAGTGTTCAGCTTGGTAATGATCTTTTGTTACTAATCGCTTAGGCATTAAGCGCTTTTGAACTTGTTTACCAGCTAATTGATCGCGCTCCAGTACTCGCAAACTTTCGCGCAATTCACTATTGGCGCCCTCTAATTGCTCTCGGTAACGCTGATTCTCTATCAGTAAATCTTGTCGCTCTAAAGCTTTATTGATGGCATGTACGAGCATTTCCATATCAAGAATAGGTTTAATTAAATAATCACTCGCCCCCAATCTTAACGCCCCCACCACATCACCCAAGCTACCCGCACCAGAAATGATAATCACAGGTAAAAACGGCTGAGCTTGCTTAACTTGTCGCAGCACTTGAAGGCCATCTGCACCTGGCATGCGTAAATCTGTAATGACTAACTCGGGCTGGAACTGTAGAATCGCACCGTTCAATTGCGTAGCATCAGCGGCCTCAAAAACCTCAAAACCACTGTCTTCCAAATAAACTACGATACTGCGACAAACCAATATGTCATCATCAATAATAAGCAGTTTTCTGCGTATCCCAGTCATTTGTATGGCTTCTCGAGTTGTTAAACGTGCATGCCTGAATTGGCGCACAACACTACTCTTCTGACCGTCAAGTCGCAAGCAATTCCGCGTTCAATCTAGCGCCCAAAATGGTGCAGCTGATAACATGCGTTTTGTTTGCAAAATAATCCCTGCGCGCTAAAAGTTTTTCAATTACGCCTTAAGCTGACACTTTCAGTTTTCGTTGTTTTTTAATTCTCTGTGCTACACTCTTCAGGAGATTTGCAGGACATTATATAACCAACCATCGCGCCCCAGTGATAACAAGATCATAAGATGACGAGGATTGAATATGAGCTCTATTGACAAAGGCTTTAGTGAGAAGCGCGATTTCATCCGCATGAAAATCAGTGCGCCCTTGAGTGCTACACTTTCACATGGCGAAGGAGTTATAGACGGATTATGCCGCGATTTAAGCGGCGGAGGTATGCAGGTTGAAACCAAAACTAAAATCGCATTAGATACTGAATTGGTGGTTGAAATATCGTCTGACCACGGCCACAACCCCACCCTACATGCTCGCGTCAAAGTAGCTCGCTGTACCGAAGACCAAAGCCAAGGCTTTTTATTAGGGTTAGAAATTCTCGAAATACTTAAATAGCTTGAAACGCGAGAGTGGGTTTGGGCTAATAACCATCCCCGTCGCCACTCTCACCTGAACCAAAACTATCTTCTACAACCCCATCATTAATCAGATAGTTACGGCGCTGCAAATAAACATCGCGAATGAATACATATTTATCGCCAGTGATACTTTTTTCCAATTGCAGATAACCAGCACGCGTATTTAGGAGCGAAGTCGCTCTAACAGTATTACTTGTCGGGACATGATCAATGTAAGATTTCGGATCTGAGTACCAGTCAACGGGCAAGGCGACCATGTCGCGCAAAGTACTTGGCCCTAAAATAGGTAACACAACATAAGGCCCCGCTTTCACGCCCCACACCGCAAGAGTTTGACCAAAGTCCTCACCCTCACCATTCTGCAAGCCCATATGTTGTGCAACATCAAACAATCCGGCTACCCCAAGAGTTGTATTAATAAGTAACCGCCCACTATTGTGCGCTGCATGGGATAATTTGCCTTGCAACACGCCGTTTAAAGCACTCGGCACTTCAAGAATATTAGAGAACACATTGGCGACCCCTTGGCGGAAAAAACCAGGGGTGAGCCTTACATAAGCTTTTGCCAAAGGTTTGAGAAGGTACTTGTCTGCTTTTAAATTAAAACCAAACATGGCGCGGTTATAACCTTGCCACGGATCAATATTAGCTGCAGCAGGCAGCGCCACTGTATCAACCGATGAAGGTGTTGCAGTAGAGTTAGTGTCCGAAGTATCCATTGTAGTTTGTGCTTTAGCAGTCAAAGCAAACACAAAAAACACGAAAAAACCAATAAACTTAAGCGACGAAATTTTCATTTATCTCACTAACGCACCGATAGTGCATGGCTACTAAATAGGATTAAGCGGCACCAAGGAGCGATACCCGAAAGCCAATCACTTTACCCAATCACTGCCTTAGCAACAAGCATTAGCACGTCAATAACCTGTATTGTTTCTAAATTAGAAACAAGAGTAGGTGAGCTCCAGCTGCAAAAGTTGAGTTTCAGTCGGCAAATAACGCTCCTTATCCAGCATAAATCCTTTAGCGCAATCTTGAGCTGCTCTGCGGATCAGCTCATAGCGAACGCTTGCTAATTGTTGCGCTGCACCAAACTCCGCACTGATCACATGAGGCGAATTTACTTTTGCTGTTACAGTAGCAGTTGCTTTTACGCTTTCACTACTTGCAGCTAGGTTAAGCTTTTCAATTTTTGTTTCAGCGTCTACTTTTTTATTGGTAGGGACTTTCTCTTTATTAACAATGGCGCGGTGCAAAACACCGTTTAAACCCGTATTTGAATAATCACAATCGCCATTCGCATTGCTACCCAACCTATCGGCAGCATCTACCGCTGACTCACATCCGTCCTTTACCTCATCAGCATAAACAGTATTAGCGACTATTAAAATTACACAACAAAGCAAAGATTTTTTTAACATTTTCACCTCAATTAAAACGCAAAAAGGGTGCCGAAGCACCCTTGATAACTTACTTGAAAATTAAAAAGAGAATTCCATTGCTATACCAATCCACTTGTCATCATGCTCAAGCTTCGTATCATATAATTTAGTAGCAGTGTTGAAACCATCATCTTTCAATGTAGTAAAGTAACCAGTTAACTTGGTGCTTTTAGACATTTTGTAGTCAGCTCCAATAGTCGCTGTGTTACCGCTTTGCTTAACAGCAGAATTGCCACCGGCAACCTTTCCGGTATCTACCATATCAGATGTGCCGTATTGACCTTTTACAGCCCATTTATCCGTAATGTTATAGACCGCCGATACCATTTTGCCGTCCGTCTTCTCATCGCCATTGCTATTAGCTACACCATTGTCGTAAGTTTCGTACATAGCTCCCAATACAACTGGACCAAGTACAAAACGGCCCACAAGACGCACAATATCAGTATCTAGTCGAGGCGTTGGTGAAAAAGTCTGTACCGAATTCGCAATGGACACATTATGATCCGCAGCCAAAGCTACATAAATCGCTTTAGTATCGTAAACCAGAGAATGTGTATAACCATTTTTTGCAGTATTTTCATAGCCTTGCTCACTGCTTACATAAGCATTGTTATACGTTATATGAAAAAAAGCAGGTGTAGAATATTGAATGATATTTTTGGCGCGAGTTTCACCTTGAAATACATTTTTCCAATCACCAGTCATATCTTTAAATACATCTGTTTTTTCTTGCGCAAGCTTCAATGGAGTATCAAACATCCCTGCTTTAACAGTACCAAAATTTCCTTGTAAACCAATAAAGGTATTGCGTTGGGAAAAAGGATTGCCATCAACCTTACAAGTCGTTGTAGTCTTGGTAGTTGCTGCTGGTACGGTAGTGACGCTAGTGGAAGTCGCGTCGCATTTATCATTTAGTTTTCCGTCATCCGCACCAATTTTCAATTCATATTGATAAATTGCTTTCAAACCATCACTAATCTCTTCGCTACCTTTAACACCAAGGCGAGATTCATTATTTCTTATATCAGTGAAAGTACCACTAACACCTGGAGTAAAGTTTTTAACGTCGGTATTTTCAAAAGCTAACCATGCCTTGCCATAAACAATAACATCAGCAAATGCCGCCGATGGCACAATGGAAGCAATAACTAACGGTAATAGAGCTTTTTTCATGAGGTTGTCCCCTAAGTTTTAATAAATATGGTTTACAGTAAAAAACTGTTGGCAAATATGACGCTTTTGTTGCGTTCTGGCGTGCATTATGTGGCGCTTATATTGCAGTTGTATGACAGTGATGGCAAGAAAGGGGTAATCAATAATTTTTATGTTGTTTTTGGTGCCATGATTTTAGCTGAGCGGAAACACGTTTTTAGTCAAACCACTTACTTTAATTTTTATTTTTTATGCTGTAACAAATCTACCTGCTTTACATCTACTATTGGTAGTTGAGGTTTATAGATATCCCCTCAACCTTCTTTAAAACTTACCCACTTAACGATTGGAGATTTACGATATGAACAATAAAACTACTCAAGCTCTAGTACTGGCTGCTGCAACTTTATTTTCTGCAGGTATGGCTTTTGCTGACGACAAAGCGGCTGCTCCGTCAGAAGGTTTGGTAAAATGCGTTGGCGCGAATGCATGTAAGGGCCATTCAGCCTGTCAAACTGCCAGCAATTCGTGCAAAGGACAGAATAGTTGCAAAGGCAAAGGCATGGCCGAAACCACCGCAAAAGATTGTAAAGCAAAAGGTTTGCAAGAACTTAAATAGCTTTCCTGTAAAAATCAATATCCTGTAAAGATCAATAAAGGCTGTAGAAGTCTCTCTAATTTCTACAGCCTTTTTAATAGATTCAATTTCTGGAATCACCATGTCAAGTAAAACACTGCTGCAGCCGCACTTAGGGTTTGGTCTCGGTTTACGCCGCGAACATTATAATGATCTCATTGATGGTCATCCCGCCGTCGACTGGCTGGAAATTCTCACTGAAAATTATATGGTGCCAGGTGGCAAGCCACTTTATTATTTGGATAAAATCCGCGATCACTATCCGCTAGTGATGCATGGAGTATCTTTATCCATTGGCAGTGTAGATCCATTGAATATGGACTATTTACGCGAATTAAAAACTCTCGCACAGCGAGTACAACCTAAGTGGATTTCAGATCATTTATGTTGGACTGGTACACAAGGAATAAATTTACACGACTTATTACCGCTACCCTATACTCAAGAAGCGTTACAACACCTTATTGCTCGCGTAAGCCAAGTCCAGGACTTTCTTGGCCAACGCATCCTGCTGGAAAATGTCTCCAGCTATTTAAGTTACCAACACTCAACCATTTCTGAGTGGGAATTTATGCGCGAACTTGCCACCAAAGCTGACTGCCTAATTTTACTCGACATTAACAATATCCATGTTAGTGCGCATAATCATAACTTTGACCCTCTCACTTATTTAGACGCCATGCCTGCAGAACGCATACAACAAATTCATCTCGCTGGCCATTTAAATAAAGGTGACTATAGTATAGATACGCATGACCATGAAATAGTCGATGCGGTTTGGTCACTCTATGCCGATGCCATAGCAAAATTTGGCCAGATTAGTACGATGATTGAGCGAGATGACGATATCCCCCAGCTAGATACCTTGCTGGCCGAATTGCAAACTGCCCGCAATATTTCGGCACAAGCACTTGCCAATAATCGTCGTTTACAAAATCACTATTAACAGCAATCCAACTAGCGAGTACTTACTATGAAAAATATCTGCGGCACTTTTTTAAAAGCAACCCTTCTTTGGCCGGAAAAAGTTTCTACTTATTTAACATGGCTAGCACCCTTAATGGCGCGTTTAATTGTTGGCGAAGTATTTATTGTTAGTGGTTTGGGCAAACTTAATAACCTGGAAATTGTCACTGGAAATTTTATTTCCTGGGGAATTCCGTTACCACATGTTTTAACTCCTTTTGTTGCAGGTGCCGAATTTGTAGGCGGTTCGCTATTAGTACTAGGCCTACTAACACGAATATCCGCAGGCATGCTGGGTGTAATAATGATAGTGGCAATTTACAGTGCCTTATGGCCGCAAGTTAACTCCATTGATACATTCTTCGGCTTTGAAGAAATGGCCTATCTCGCATTGTTTACATGGCTTGCCATTGCTGGAGCAGGCAAGATATCCGTTGACCATTGGTTATTAAAAAATTGCCGAACTTCTGAATAATAAGCCTCTGAATAACTAGCTTCTGAGTAAACATAATGCACAATTTGACACTTGCAGAACTCCAAAATACTCTGCAACAATATTTACTACATCAGCAAAACAATATTGACTCGCTAACGTTAGAGACTGCCGCTTTTACGCGGCAGCAGCGTTTGGCGATTTATTATGACGCCTATCGGCTGCGTTTAATTGATGCGTTGCATAACGATTTTCCTGCTTTAGAAATGACACTTGGTACAGAAGATTTTGCGCAACTTATGGCAGAATATATTGCTCAGCACCCCTCGCAACATCCATCCTTACGTTGGATGGGAGCAAAATTACCGATGTTTTTACGCACGCATCCAACCGGGCAGCAACAATCAGCTATTTTTGAATTAGCTGAATTTGAGTGGGCACAAATCATGTCATTTGATGCCGAGGATGCAGTGCCAGCAACATTAGATGACTTACGTTTGTTAAAAAATACCCAATGGTTAGATTTACAGTTAGAGTTTCAACCATCACTACAAATAGTCAGTTGCTTTAGTAATGCACCTAATATATGGAATGCTGCAATAAAAAATGAATCTCGTATTGCAATAGAAACGTCTAGCGAAGAAAAAACCTGGTTAATATGGCGATCCGAATTACAAGTCGTTTACCGAGTTATGAATCAGTCGGAAACTTGGTGCTTACAAGCATTCTCAAACCATAAAAACTTCGCTGATGCCTGTGAAGGATTATGCGAGTGGTTCCCCGAAGACCAGGTACCACTCAAAGCCGCGCAATATTTACAGCAATGGCTGCAGGATGGCTTAATTAAATCAATTATTACATCGCCAACAGAAAATTCTCATTGATTCTTTTGTTGCAGCACAAGCTCCCACTGCTTATCCAAACGCTTTGCCGATATAGGAATTAATGTTTTCACCGCCTGTGCAAACAGCGATACTCGCAACTCTTCTACCCACCAACGATATTCTTGCAGTGCTGCATTTTGCTCAATAACAAACTCACCTTCTTTCTCAATATATTCCGTAAAATTTTTCCAATAAGCCTGAACTTCAGCCAAGGCAAGTTTATCTTTTTGAGGATTAAGTGCTGCCTTTTCCAAACGTAGTTGAATTGCGCGTAAATAGCGTGGGTATTGACGCAGCCATGTCGCGGGGGTTTTGTACAGCAAACCGATAAAAAATAATTGTTGCAACTGCTGATTAATGTCATTCAAAGTAAACGCAAGAGTTAAAGCATTTTTTTGTTGTTTAATTTGCTTTTTTATTTCTACCAACAATTTTAAACTAACCAATAAACTGTTTGATAGATCCTGTGCTTGCTCGATTAACTTATCGCGCACCAACACCAAACACTGTTCAAATTCTATTGCTGATCGCGGTAGCTGCGCTTGATTAATAAGCGCTATTTGTTTAATGGCTGCTAAAATTAAATCATCAATGACTTGGGTGCGCATACCTATACCGGCGAAGGTTAATACAACATCCTGCCCCTTTAGCAATTCTTTTTGTAAGTATTTAACAGTTTGAGTTAACTGTAAAAAAATTAAACGTGCAATTCCACGTTGCGTAATATGTTGAGCCTGCTGCGGATTATCTAAAACTTGCAAAGCGACCGATGTATTTTTATCAACTAAGGCCGGATAAGCACGAATGCTCATGCCACTACGTTGCAATTGTATGCTGGCTGAAAGCTCACCAAAATCCCAAGCCACAATATTATCTTTTTCAATATCAATTGCAGCGGATTGAATATTTTGTTGGACACGCTCACGGTATTTTTCACGCAGCTTGGTTAAGTCGCGATCACTGGCAAGCAACTTACCTTTTTCATCCACTACTCTAATATTAAAAAGATAGAAGTTATCGACTTTAATATCTAGCCACACCTCTTTGGGCACATCAATTCCAGTGTGACGCTTCAACTGAAAAGCGAGGGATTCAGTTAAAGGTTTATTATCTGGCGTCATTGCCGCTAAAACTTTGTCCACCACATCTGGTACTGGCACAAAATGTTTACGTATATTTTTTGGTAAGCTTTTCACTAAATTGATGCACTTATCGCGCAGCATACCTGGCACTAACCACTCCAGACGTTGCTCTGGCACTTGATGCAACACGCTAACGGGTACATGAATACTTACTCCATCATCCAAATGATTTGGTTCAAAATGATAGCTCAGTGGGAATACCATGCCACGCCATTCCAATTCATTGGGAAATTGAGCATGAGTAATGTCATCAGCATCGTGGCGCATAAGCGTTTCACGCATGATAAATAAAAGCTGTGGATTCGTTTGTTCGGCTTTTTTACGCCAGCTTTCAAAGCCTGCAAAATTAACAATACTTTCTGGTATTCGCTCATTATAAAAATCAAAGATAACTTGCTCGTCTGCAACGATATCGCGTCGCCGCGCTTTCGCTTCAAGATCTTCCAATTCTTTTAGAAGTTTTTCTTGATGGGTAAAAAAATCAACTGCTACAGGTTTTTGTTGTAAGTTTTTTCTTTTGGGATGTTGTCCGTACTGCCCTTCCACAAATGCCGCACGAATAAAAATTTCCCGGCACAGCAGCGGATCTATATGACTGTAACTAACGCTCTGTTTTTCAATAATAACTAAACCATAAAGACTGACTTTTTCATATGCCATCACCTGCCCACTATTGCTACTGTAATGTGGCTCAATATATTGGCGCTTTACTAAGTGACTAGCCGCCGCCAGTACCCACTCTGGCTCAATTTTAGCGACTGTATGAGCAAATAATTTTGAGGTTTCAAGTAGTTCGGCAGCCATAATCCATTTAGGCGTTTTTTTAATTAACGACGAACCGGGGAAAATAGAAAACTTGCGATTGCGCGCACCGAGGTACTCTCGTTCTTCGTGGTTAAAACCTAAATTGCCCAACAAACCGCAGAGCAACGCCTTATGTATAGAATCATGAGTAGCAGGTTCGTGATTGATTCTAAAACCAAGGTCTTTGACGGCAATACACAACTGGTGATGCACATCGCGCCACTCACGCAACCGCAAATAAGAAATAAATTCTTTTTTGCATAGTTTGCGCAATTGATTTTGGTTAAGTTCCTGGCGCAGAGTTTCTACATAATCCCAGAGATTTACAAAACCGATAAAATCAGAATTTTCTGCCCAAAAACGACGATGAGATAAATCTGCAGCTTGTTGTTTTTCAATCGGACGTTCACGGGCATCTTGCACAGACAACGCACTAACAATAATTAATAATTCACGCAGGCAAGATTGATCATGTGCAGCTAATACCATACGCGACAACCGTGGATCAAGTGGCAGCTTGCTTAACTGGTCGCCTACAGCAGTCAATTTATTATTGTCATTAACTGCCTGCAATTCTTCCAGCAATTTAAAACCATCGCTAATCAAACGATGATCCGGGCTATCAATAAAAGGAAAATGATGTATATCACCCATACGCATTTTCAGCATTTGTAAAATAACAGCTGCCAGATTTGTACGCAAAATTTCTGCATCGGTAAATGCCGGGCGACTATTAAAATCCTCTTCGCTAAATAGACGAATACAAATTCCTTCTGCAACACGGCCACAACGACCTTTACGTTGATTTGCACTTGCTTGCGAAATGGGCTCAATGGGCAAGCGTTGAATTTTGGTGCGATAGGAATAGCGACTGATGCGCGCGAAGCCAGGATCAATCACGTAGCGAATACCGGGCACAGTAATCGATGTTTCTGCAACATTAGTTGCCAACACCACGCGTCGCCCGGTGTGCGGTGCAAATACTTTTTGCTGTTCGGCCAAACTTAAACGCGCATAAAAAGGTACCACTTCCATATGCGAAAATTGTGCTTTACGCAAAGCTTCCGCCGCTTCACGAATTTCGCGCTCACCACTTAAAAAAATTAAAATATCGCCGCCACGCGCGCCCTTGTTAATTTTTTCATGCAGTTCAATTTCATGCACCGCATCAACCATGGCGGAATATTGATCTGGCTCAACTTCACTTTCTTCATCGATATTTTCTAACAGCGGTCGATACCAAATATCAACCGGATAAGTACGACCAGACACTTCGATAATAGGTGCATTATTAAAATGCTGCGAAAAACGTTCAAGATCGATGGTGGCAGAAGTGATAATAAGTTTCAAATCCGGGCGACGTGGCAATAACTGTTTTAAATAACCGAGTAAAAAATCAATATTTAAACTGCGCTCATGGGCCTCATCAATAATTAAGGTATCGTATTTATTGAGGTAAGGATCATTTTGAATTTCAGCTAACAAAATACCATCAGTCATCACTTTAATTAATGTGTTTTCATTCGACTGATCGCTAAAACGAACTTGATAACCTACTTTTTCTCCAAGAGTAGTATGCAACTCTTCCGCGATGCGACTCGCCACAGTATGCGCCGCAATACGGCGCGGTTGAGTGTGACCGATCAGACCTTTAGTACCGCGATTCAATGTTAAACAAATTTTAGGAATCTGCGTGGTTTTACCTGAGCCGGTTTCACCTGCCAAAACCACTACCTGATTCGCAGCAATAGTCGCTGCTATGTCTTCACGTTTTTCACAAACAGGCAGGTTGGGAAATTCAATAACCGAGGGTATAAGTTGCTGGCGGAAAGTGACTGTTGCCTGCGAGCGCGATAATTGCAGCCGCCATTTTTCTAACATTTTCTCGTAAGGTTTTTGTGCCCGGGCCAACTTTTCAATTTCTTGCAAACGACGCTGCAAAATGTGCTGGTCTTTTACCATCACATTAGCAATTGATTGTTTGAAATCCAGCCAGTTGTTTGTCATGCCAAACTTACCTTACAAACTTACTTTACAAAGTTGGCAGGCATAATAGCAAAAACCCGGCAGTGCCGGGTTTTTTGTCGACTTATCAACGAGACAGAAATAATTCGTTATAAGCTACTCCAATAAGCTTCGCAACATCCACGCGGTTTTTTCATGCAGCTGAATACGTTGAGTGAGTAAATCTGCGGTGGCTTCATCACTCGCCTTTTCAACCACAGGATAAAGTGAGCGTGCGGTGCGCACTACCGCCTCTTGCCCCTCGACTAAAATACGGATCATATCTTGCGCCTTGGGAATGCCTTGCTCTTCCTTAATACTACTTAATTCAGCGTATTGTTTGTAGGTACCAGGAGCAGGAAAACCTACCGAGCGAATGCGCTCGGCAATTAAATCTACCGCCAACGCAAGCTCCGTGTATTGCGTTTCAAACATAAGATGCAGTGTTTGAAACATTGGACCGGTAACATTCCAATGAAAGTTATGGGTTTTTAAATAGAGCGTGTAAGTATCCGCCAATAATCTAGATAGACCTGTAGCGATTTCTTCACGATTTTCAGGGGTAATGCCAATATTGATGTTCATAACGCTGAGCTCCGTTCACAGATTGTTGAGACTACGTTTTCAAAGACTAGGTTTTCAAATTAGATGATTACCATTAAAGAAACCAGTTAAGTTTGTTTATGGCCACTATGCAGTATAACTATTAGTGTGCGCTAGTTGTGAGCAAATGAATTATGAACAAATCCCATGAGTATCCAACCGCGCTTACGTTCGCGATAGCGCAAATAAACATCGCCAATATCTTGCGGAACTTGCTCCGCGGAAAAACATATAAACCCGATATTCTCATAAAAATGTTGCAAGGGTGTTGAGGTAAAACAGAAACAATTTGTTGGTACCAGCTGCAGTAAAATTTCTGCAAGGAAATGTGATGCAATGCCCTGCCGCCTATAATCTAGAGAAACACATAAATTTCGCAATAGATAGGTATTTGATTGTTGCAAAATTAAACGCGCGGCAGCGATAATTTTTCCATTCAGGGTAAAACTATACACACGATCAAGACGGCCACATTTAACACTATATTTACTATCAGCATAAAATCGTTCGACCAGTGGTAAATATAGTTTTTCAACGATGTTCAACCGATAAGTACTAACAGGCAATATAACAGATTCGTTAATTTTTCATTTCCTTCATTATTCGCTGCATTTATGTTTCATCCTCCATATCATCCAAAGGAAATAAAGTATCCATTGACGTAGGGTCGTTCATAGGAATATTTGCGGGCTTTTCTTCATTCAAATTAATTTTCATCTTCCCTGATGAATTTTTGTCAGCCACCTTTGCCGTACCTGGCTTGGCGTCCATCGTCAAAGTTTTTTCAAGCTCTGTAAGTTCATCCTTAACTTTGCCACCAAAAAACATTCGATAGGCAAAGTAGCCCAACGCAATAATCAATAAATTGCCAACAGCAATGGCAATATACAAAACCTTATTACTACCCACATCTGGTGGCGATGTAGGGAGTTTTACTGGCGCAGGAGTTTCCGCTTTTGTTGGTGCAACAGGTTCCGGAGGTTTTATTTGAATCGCTTTTTCCTGATAAGAAAATGTTTCCGCATTAACGCTTTCATCAAACTCATCACCATCAACCATTTCACCGAGGGCATGAAAGCTAATATGATACTCAGCCGTCTGTTCTGGAGAGAAAGCAAACTCCCAGTGATTGCCATCAATCAATTCCAATTCTCGGTCACTATTATTATTTTTCGAATTTTTTACAGCAGCAGTCAGTTTAGTTTTACTTAAATTAACTAATTTTTCGTCCGCACTGACTTTATAGCTATAGGTTATTTTCCCATCTGCAGCTGTACTATTACTTTTACTGACTGTTAACAGCGAATCCCTAACACTGAGGCTATGTTTAAACTCACGTTTAAAGGTTTTCCCATCCACATAAACATGAACCTCATAGTCGCCGACTTCCGCAAATGAGCTCAAGCTTTGGTGAAATATGCCATCGGCCGGCGGTGCAGGCATCTCAAGTGTGAGCGCCGTGTTTTCTTTACTACCTTCTTTAACAATAATGACATTGGTTTCTAACAAATTTAAGAAATCGACATTCGTTACTGTTTTATTATTTTCTTGAAAAGAATAATTAAGCGCTAAACTATCATTACTGTGAATATTATTTTTCAATGATTGCATAACCAACTGCAGATTACTGACCACAGTGATGCGACTTTGCGGTGTGATTTCGGTTTTTATTTTCCACTGCCCGGCTTTGGGAGTATCTGCAGTGATGAGATCGTACTGACTAGTTCGATACCAATTAATACCCTCTTGAGGATTAGTGGCCGAATATTCTTTACCGTCGGGAGCAAGAATAACTGTTTTTTCAACACCAGGTTTGCGAAAAATTAAAGCCGTAAATTCTTTAACGCTGTCGTCCACTAAAAAACCATTATTTTCTAAAGGTACACGTTCTGCTGGCACAGCTTGATCAAATATTTTTAAAAATGTGCTGGTTAATTCGTCAGCCGAATGCGCGGTAGTAAACACGCCATCAGTTGCGACGGATATCTTTTTCAATAAATCAGTATCGGCATCCGCTGACAATGCAATGGTATGAACGATATAGCCTGCATTTTTTAAACCTGGCAATACATCAGTTAAGATCCGCTGCCGTTCTTTTATGTTATCTACAGCTTCTTTACTAATATCAACAACACCATCGGTTAATAAAATAATATGTGTTTTGTAATCCGGGCTAAGATTTTTACGATCAAAACTAACCTCATCTAATGCTTTACCAATATTGGTGTAGAGTGCAATTGAATTAATTTTTTCAGCGTTGGGTGCCGCTTGTTTGCGCCAATTAGCATCAACGGTGTTATGCGGCACCAACATATTAACGTCATTGCCAAAAATCCAAACACCCGCGCGACTTTTATCAGGGAGTAAACGCACAATTAAATCGAGCGCAGGTTTACGTAAATTTTGTGGGTCCGTTTTTTTCATGCTACCGGATATATCGATAAGCACACGTACATCGGAGGGTAAAATTTTGAGGGTTTTACTGCTAACCTTAGGCCTCGTTGTATCTTGAGGCCTAGTTGCATCTTGGGGCCTAGTTGTATCTTGAGCCCTAGTGGTATCTTGAGCTTGATCCTGTGTCGATGTCGGTGCAACTTGCTCGTGGATATCCGCGCCAACACCGCAAACTGTATTGGCTAGTACCAAAAACATGATGGCAATCCACACACGAATACGCATATAAAAGCTCACTATTTGACAAAAAAGTTAAAGGGAATTTAATGCGTAAAATTATGCCGGTTTAAACGCAAAACTCTTGATCCACTTACCCCTTTATTTATAGCACCTTCATGCCAATTCGCCACATTGAATCCCTTATCCTTGAGCTGCTTACAATTGCTACTCATTCAAGAGTTAAGGTTAATCTCTAATGGCACGCATTGGCACTTCGCCTGTCATACGCTCAGTGCGCGCGCGTCGCTCGTCGGAGCTTAAATCGTTCAATTCAGAACGATTTGTTGGTTCTGAATTGGTAGACGGAAATGACCTGCTGCGTTTGATTCTCTGCGATTGCCCGGAAGAATTCTGAGATTCAAAATCATCCTCTGTATCTGATACGTCAGCATGTTTTACCCAGCGACGAGTGAGAATCACCACAGCAGCTACTAAAATAATAGCAATTAACCAGATACCTACCATAAGTTTTATTAGTGGTTTAATTGATTCGATGCCTAGCGATAACCCATCAAACACCAGCGTATAAATAGCGGGCGCCATGGCCATAGTTTCGTGATCAATAGCAAAGGGAGTGAATAAAATGACCATTACTGTGACTACTGCGGAGTAACGCACGAAGCGCCATGCCCACTGAAACATCCACCAGGTAGCCGCACAACAACCCAGGCTGCCTGCCGCATAAATGATCCACGCATACTGTATATGTGTCATAGATTTCTCTCTCTTTTACTTAACGGGTTATTTATACCGAACGGATTATTTATACCCGACGGACCACTTATACCCAACGAATTATGTAATCTTCCAAATCATTAAGGTCGACATTATTTTCATGCATTACCTGCCCCGCCACCGACATACCCGCTTTATGAACTGAATCGGGATCACCCGAGACGAGCGGATGCCAATCAAATAGCGGAACACCTTCATCAATCAAACGATAGGCGCAAGTTTCAGGTAACCAATAAGTTTCTTTGACTGCTTCTGGCTTGAGAACAACGCAATCAGGGACTTGTTGCTGGCGATCGTTATAAGTTTGACACTTACAGCTATCATGATCGAGAAAACGACAAGCTACTTTGGTGTAAAACACATCCCCATTATCTTCATTTTCTAGTTTGTGCAGGCAACATTTCCCACAGCCATCACAGAGTGATTCAAATTCTTCTGTTGTCATTTGCGCTAGTGTTTTAGCGCGCCAAAAAACCTGTACTGGCATTTGTTTTTAACCTGGCTGTATTATTAACTTGACTGCAT
>JAYTSJ010000056.1:0-16687 GCA_043745725.1 Gammaproteobacteria bacterium
TCAGTTATTCCTCATAAGCGAGGTTGGACATGTGAGAAATTATGAAACTTATTAAATGCTTTATTATTGTCGGTTTAGTAGACGAACTTTAAAAGAAAAGCACTAATTAGTGCGCAGAAAGAAAAAATCCAGGCAAAAAAAAGCGCAGTAAAACTGCGCAAATTATGACAACAAACTCAAGGAGGAAACTCAGATACAATGTCAAACTTTTCAAAACCCAAAAAAACATTTAAGCTTGATTAAAACTTTGACAACGGGATTTTAAGCCTGCGGCCTAAACCACACAATCAGCTACATACGTATTCATGGCATCCCTAAAACTGAATACGTATGTAGCCATCAAGCATCTTAAGAAAATAGCACTAACCACCGCTAACTTATTTTTTCACCACAAAGCGAATGGCTAAACCACCGCTGGCGGCTAATGAAAAATCTAAACTATCTTTACTGCGTACCACTTTCTTTTCAAGGATAAGATCGTACGGATTGGTTTTCCAATCTACCGTAGCGCCGTCGCGGTAGATTTCCGCAATATATGTTTTATTAGCATCTAAAAAATCTAGCTTGAAAGAAAGCTTGCGCGCATTTTCATCGGTAATAGCACCTAGGAACCATTCATTGCTATCCCGTTTTTTGCGCGCATAGGCAACGTAGTCGCCCACCTCACCAGCAAGCGCTTTGCTATCCTCCCAATCGGTTGTCATATCCATGATAAATTGAAAGCCAGGGCGAATTGTTTTGCCATCTTTTTCCAAATAGTTTTCCGGCAAATCTGCAGCCATTTGCACTGGGCTATAAAGCACAACGTACAAAGCCAATTCTTTAGCGAGAG
Organism: Gammaproteobacteria bacterium; assembly: GCA_043745725.1. GTDB lineage: Bacteria > Pseudomonadota > Gammaproteobacteria > Pseudomonadales > Cellvibrionaceae > Cellvibrio. Next base: position 833 of record JAYTSJ010000056.1, read on the forward strand.
TATTTTTAACGCGCCGTTCTGCATTCAAACCTGAGGGGGCCATATTAAAAATGCCGGGAGTGTAATCCATAGGGCCGCTCAACATACGTGTAAAGGCGAGCATCACTGTGTGCTCTGGCGGATTGGATACTGGTGACCAGGGCGCGTTGTATTCCTGACCGCGTGCGCCTTCACGAGAAATCCAATTGGGGTAGGTGCGACGCAAACCCGTGTCTTTAATTGGCTCATGGGTATCAATGCTGATATGACGTTTAGCTGCTTCAGTAACCGAGCGAATATATTCATTCACCATAAATTGGCCATCATGCCACTCATTACGCACAACTCCATTATCATCAATGCGCGAACATTTATCGTGATCAGTAACGTAACCCGTTTTAACTTGTTCGACGCCCATTTTTTGGTACAAATCAAATGCGTCAGCCATTTGGTTTTTATAATTAGTAACCGAGCAACCTGTTTCATGATGGCCAATTAATTTTACATTTTTTGTTTTTCCATAAGCAGTGACGTCTGCCAAATTAAAATCTGCATAAGATTTTGTAAAACTGAAAGACGAACCATCCGCTACCCAATCCACATCCCATCCTTGATTCCAACCTTCAACCAGCACACCGGCAAAGCCATATTTTTCTGCAAAATCCATATAGGATTTGGTGCGCTCGGTGGTGGCTCCATGCCGCTCACCGGAATGCCAGGTTAACGCATCCAAATGCATGGCCCACCAAATACCAATATATTTCCCCGGCTTTACCCAACTCACATCACCTAATTTATTCGGCTCATTTAAATTTAAAATTAAATTGGAATTTAATAAGCCAATGGCATTGGGTGAAATTTGAATCGTGCGCCATGGACTTACAAAGGGTGTTTGCGTTCTAACACGAATCCCGTCGTACCAAGGTGTTAAATCAGCTTTTAATTGCCCGGGATGTTTTTGCTCCAGAGTCATTGCCGCGTAATCAACCAATGCAGCTTCGTGAATAGACAGATGCACTCCAGAAGCTAATTTCATTGTCATGGGTGTTTGCCCACGCGGCATGTCAGCTAAAGGGGTAGTGTTATACAAATATTCGTCAATAGTGGGAGCCCGACCAGGAATCCAATAAGCGGTTGTGGTATCGCTATTCGCAATCACAAATTCAGTTTTTTCATCGACAATATCAACAGCACCTAAACCATCTTGCTTTGGCACTTCATAACGAAACCCCACACCATCATCAAATACCTTAACGTGCAAATTAAAATGCTGAAAAGGTTTTTGTATTTGTGCGAATTCAACGTTTAATTCTTTATGATTATCGCGCACGATTTTTCGCTCGCCCCAAGGTTGAACCCAAGTGGTGTTGCTGGCTTGTGTGGTTGATTTACTAATATGCAGATCTCGCACGAAACCATTGATATCTTTAAACTCCAAACCCAGGGTAGATCTTTTAATCACTGCCTGATTGTTATAGCGAATATCATAATGAGCAATGCCGCCGTCATCATTAAGGCTCACCAGAATATTGCCATTGGGCGAGGTTATTGTTTTAGTCTCAGCGACGGCAAATAGTGCCAGTGACAGCAAAGGTAAAACTAATGCGATTTTTATTTTTAATATTTGTTCGTTAAATTTCATATCAACCTCAAAATAGTAGCGAAGAGTTCGGCGAATTGAATTCCGTAACCCTGATTCAGATTAGCAATAATTATTTTACCGCCAAACAAAACTGATCAATAAAACTCTGGTGTGTTGGCATTGCGCTAACCACTTCATCCATAGTATTGCGCAAATTCGCCAGTATTTTTTTCGCGTCGATGTGTGCGCGGTAATCTACTAGTGGTGGATAGCTTTGCGGAATAATAAATTGCCCAATCAACACCGCCAGCCAATTAGAATTTACAAACAACTCCGGCTGCAAAGAAACCAAGCGCCCACAGGATTTAAAATGATCAATTTTATATTGCAACGTTTCAGGTATAGGCATAGCCGCACAGTAGCGCCAGAATTCGCTGTCATCACGCGCGCTAGCTTTGTAATGAAGAATTAAAAAATCGCGGATGCCGGCATATTCAGTCTGAGTAATTCGGTTGTACTCCTGCTCATCCAGAGGACTGAATTGCGACGCGGGAAACAGGGCGATTAAACGTGTAATTGCGGTTTGCACTAAATGTAAACTGGTTGATTCTAACGGCTCCATAAAGCCCGCAGCCAAGCCGATGGCCACACAGTTTTTATTCCAGAATTTTTTGCGGTGCCCAGTCGTAAAACGTAATTGTCGCGGCGCAGCAAGCGCTTTAGTTTCCAGGTGATTGATTAAAATATCCTGCGCGTCGCTATCCGTTATAAAGCTGCTGCAATAGACATGGCCGTTGCCGGTGCGCTGCTGCAATGGGATAAGCCATTGCCAACCCGCAGCATGGGCAGTAGATTTTGTATACGGGCGCAAGTTGGCTGATTTCTCACTGGGTAAGGCAATCGCGCTATCGCATGGTAGCCAATGGCTCCAATTTTCATAGCCTGTATGCAAAGCCTCTTCGATTAATAGTCCGCGAAAACCTGAGCAGTCGATAAATAAATCCGCGCAGAACTTAGCGTTATTGTCCAAATGAACTGATTCAATAAAACCAGAATCCTGATCTACTACAACATTAACAACCTTACCTTCGACACGTTTAACTCCACGCGTTTCCGCATAAGTACGCAAAAAATTTGCGTATAAACCAGCATCAAAGTGGTAAGCGTAATCTGCCGTTGACTGTACCAAACGCGGATCCTGCGTGGGCAACACAATTTTTCCTGCGCGCGCTGCGCGCCATGCCAAGGAGTATTCAAAAATTGTGTGACTATCGCCCAGGCTTTGCTCGCGTAACCAATATTGATACAGGGGCACAGAATCAAAATCTGCACCAAAGCTACCAAAGGGGTGAAAATAGTGGTGGCCTTGCTTACCCCAATTCTCAAATTTAATACCAAGTTTTAATGTGCCATGAGTAAACTTTAAAAAATCACGCTCACTAATTCCAAGCTGCTGATTAAACTTTTTAATGGGTGGAATGGTAGCTTCACCGACACCGACTGTACCAATTTCCTCAGATTCAATTAGAGTAAAATCGCACTGCCCACCAAGCGCATTGACTAGTGCTGCTGCCGACATCCACCCCGAAGATCCGCCGCCAACAATTACTATTTTTTGAATAGAATTTTTATTTTGCATATTGCTCTCGTGTTTATCAGCTCCGCGAACAATGTTTCATTATGTAGTCACTATGACTCGGAAGTGCAGCAGCAGCCTTATTGACTAGGGTTTTAACATTGGTTAAATACTCGATGAGCTGATCGCCGGTTAGGGCATCGGCTAGTGAATGATATGACTGAGGTTGAATACCCTGCCCTAACATCACCTGCAACCAGCCCACCTCCGTAAATAATTCATTGCCTTCGCGAAAGATGCGGCCACTGTGTTTAAATAAATTTATTTTTCGTGTAACACTTTCCGGCACCGCCGTAGTGCGACAATAGTTCCAAAAATCGGAGTCGTTACGTTCGCTTGCGTGATAATGCAAGATTAAAAAATCGCGAATATGTTCGGTCTCGTTGCTTAACTGACGATTGTATTCATTGATATCAATTTCGGAAAAATCATCTCGAGGAAACATATTAATTAATTTACCTAGCGCAAACTGCACTAGATGAATACTCGTTGATTCGAGTGGCTCCATAAAACCACTCGCCAAGCCGAGTGCTACACAATTTTTATTCCAATATTTTTTTCGCTGCCCGGTAGTGAACTTTATCAGGCGCGGCTCAGCCAACGGTGCGCCATCCACATTTTTTAATAAAATCGCAGTGGCTTCATCATCACTCATAAATCGGCTGGAATATACATGGCCATTACCGGTGCGATGCTGTAATGGAATACACCATTGCCAACCCGCAGTGCGGGCAGTGGCTTTCGTATAAGGCGTGAGTGGTGTTACTGATGCGCAGGGAACTGCAATCGCTCTATCGCAGGGTAGCCAATGGCTCCAATCTTCATAACCAGTATGTAAGGCTTCTTCAATTAATAAGCCACGAAAGCCAGAGCAGTCAATAAATAAATCCCCAGCAACAACCTCACCACTTGCCAATACGACTGACTCAATAAAACCATCAGCTTCTCGCAACCGCGTTGTGCAAACTTTTCCTTCCGTTCTTATCACTGTGTTTTTTTCACTACTTCCCTCACTATTAATTTCACAATAGTTACGCAAATATTTTGCAAACAGTGATGCATCAAAATGATAGGCATAACGAATCCCCGGCAAGCGTGTATCGCCTACCTGATCCATTTTGGCAAATAGATTTTGTTGTGCCGCCGTAGCGTTTAGCGAGTAATCCCATAAAGATGCCGCATTTCCTGTAGCAACACTTTTTAACCAATACTGATAAAAGTCAATCATCCCAACATCAATGCCGATGCCACCAAATGCATGCATATAGGAATCGCCCAAGCGCGCCCAGTCATTAAATTGAATGCCTAACTTAAACGTACCTTGAGTGTCGCGCAGAAAATCATTTTCATCCAAACCCAGCGCACTGTTAAATAATTTAATTTGCGGAATAGTGGCTTCACCTACCCCCACTGTACCTATTTCATCGGATTCTATTAATTGAATTTTTACTAATTTTCCCAGCGCCCGCGCAAGCATGGCAGCAGCCATCCATCCCGCGGTGCCGCCACCGACAATCACTATCGTTTTAATTTTTGCTGGCTGCATAAAACCTACTGTAACTGGAATTTTTTAGATAACTTATTTTTCGTAAACTAAAATAATTTTTTTCAATAACACTCTGCTTCTGCAGTGATGGAGAGCTGCAGAAGCAGAGCTGCATTAACTATTTTATCTGCAATAGCCCGTTAATGTAGAACCATTAGTAGAGCCGCTCAAACCAAAACTACAAGAGCTTCCACAAAACGCAGCGATTAAATCATACCGGCCCTGAGGTACGGTAATTGTTTGTCCTGCTTTGGGGCATGCAGCCACACTCGAGCTGGTGAGACTTGAACTAGTTACATTTGTGGCAACGACTTTATAAACTGTTGGAGATAAACAAGCGCCACTGGTGTAATAACCGGAAGCGGCATTTATATCACAATAACTTGATCCATTAGCTGCTTTGCGTTGTACTGCGGCGGCAGCTGTTCCATCCATACAGGTAAATACTTGAACCGGGGTCGCACCTACATATGTGTACCCGGTTTGGCTCCAGGCACAGCTCACCACTGTATCTGCTTGCGCAACAACCGACAACAAAGAAAAAACCAATAGACTTAAACCTGATAGAGCTTTTAAAATTTTCATTTATTTATCCTAAAAATTAACAGTATGTTTAGTTGTTTTAGCTGCACTCCATGTACAGTTAAAATTCGCTGACACCTTGGGCATCCTTCGCCAATTACTTGGCAAACAAATCCATTTGTTTTTTTAATTTTCATTCGCGTAAACGCTATTGAAAATTAAATCCTCCACTCCCCATGTCAATATAAAGGGCAGTGATATTTTTCGCTAAATTTGGAGTAGCTATGATCATTTTTTGTCCAGCCGCGAGATTCAACGCCTTAGCCGTTTGATTGACCCATGAATTCGCCTGAGCCAAATCCGTCACAGCTATGGTGATTTGGCATTGAGTAGAGCGACATTGCACATCAGTGAGTGCGGCACCTGCCAACTCCGAATTATTACTAAACTGACTGCGCAGGAGTTGCTCTTGCTGTTGCGACCATGCCGGCACCACATCTTCAGCTTCAAAGCGAAGTTGCATTTCAGTGGCTAAATTAAATTCAGGTTTCTGGTTGTATGAATCAAGCAACCAACGCTGAAAATCCTCTGCCCTCTGCGTTAATTGATAGGCGCTGATAGAACTAACTCCTAAGCTCGACACGTCGACAACATTAAGGTGGTGGCTGTTGTTATCCAGACTTGGCAAGCTATTTTTTTGGGCTCTTAGCCCAAGTAGCTGCTGATTAATATTGTTTATCTCCAGCTGCAACCGGTGATTTTCTGACTCAAAAAAAGCAATTTTTTTCTGCAATGGCTCGGTGTTCAAAGAGGTAGATTCGCACTCATTAGATTCATAGTAGCGAGCGATAGAAACACCCATACAAGTCGCAAAAATGACCATGCATAAGGTGATGTATTGATTTTTCATTTTTACACCTTCGCGTATATTCGATTTTTTTAATCAAGAAAAATTCTAAAAAAATATGAGGCAATATTTTTTGACGGCACAAGGCTTCGTCGAAAATCTGGCGACGAGGTAAGTCCAATTATTTGCGGGGAATCTAACCAAACTCCCCTACAGGGAAATACCTATAGGGGAGTTAGTTAAGCGATTAAAAAAGATGAATTAAAGTTTGTAGCTCAAACTCAGCGCGTAACTTTTTCCGTAGGACTCATAGTCAACCAGTCTTGGGCCGGAAGTTACTGTGGTTGGCTCATCATTTAAGTTATAGCCTTGCAGAGTAATGCTTAAACCTTCCAGTGCACCTGACTCAAAGCTATAACCAACTTGTGCATCCAGCAAAGTAGTATCGCTAATAAAAATGCCCTGACGACCACCTAGTGCTCCCGCGGCTTCACCCAAATAGGCACTTCTGAAGTTTTGACTGATGCGCGCTGAGAAACCATTTTTTTCGTAATAAAGTTGGATACCCTCAACTTTATTAGAAAGGCCAGGCATGATATGCGGTGTAGTATCAGGTGGTGAAATACTACTGGTATTGCGGCTAGTAGTGAACACGGTACCAAAGCCACTTAAAGCATCACTGAACATTTCGCCGGTTAAGGAAAGACTAAACTCTATACCTCTCACGAAGCCACCCTTACCATTGGTGGGCACATTATTCCAACCCAAGAAAGTATGGGGCTGGTGCGCATCATCTTTATTCTCGGAAGTTGGAAAGCCGGTAAAATCAGCAACGGTTTTTTTCGTAAATACGTAAGACTGCAATTCTTTATAAAAAGTCGCTACCGAGAAATAACCTTTGTTCTCATTAAAATAATGTTCGTAAGATAAATCAGCATTAGATGCAACCCAAGGTTTTAATTTCGGGTTACCGCCACCTGATGACCAAGGTGAATGATCAAGACCGGTGCTTTGCAATGCCGTTGGATCGCTACTCAAATTAAATGATGAACTGGCATTCATCGCATCCATACGTGGACGTGTTGCAGATTTACCCGCGCCAACTTTTACCAGGTCTTGCGCGCTCAATTCAAACTTCAAGTTTAAGCTCGGCAAGAAGTTTGAATAATTTGCACTCGCACTCACGGGGTGAACATCAAAAGTATCACTTACACCAGTGGACGAAGTGCCGTCAGAACTTTGGTCAACACTAACAACCTGAAAACCAACATTACCGGTTACTGGAATAGCTCCGACATTACCGGCTAAATCAAGTTTAAGATAAGTGGTAATCAAGTCTTCATCGACTTCCCATGTTCTTGATTTAACACTTGGGCGGCGTGAATCTACATAGCGCATATCCGGGCTGTTATAAATTGCCTTAGGGTCATAGCTAATAATGTTGCCAAGTCCCAAAAACTCAAGACTGGTTAAACCGGTTTTTTCCGGAAGTGGTCCGGATATTCTGTGATCTTTATATAAAATATAACCTTCAGGCTCGACGGTAGCGGTTTTTTTACGAGTATCGTAATTAACACCCAGAGTCACTTTGGTAATGTTGTCCCACTCCAAATCGCGGCTTGCATCAAAGCGCAATTGCGTCAATGCATCAGTGATATGCGGATGTGATACATAGGATTTTTGACCGCCCTCATCACCCGGTTCTTTTTCATCCGCCCAGCCGCGAATGTTGAAAATTTCAACTTTGGATTTATCGCTGTAATCTTGTTCGTGAGTAAACTGAACACCTTTATCGCTTAAGTGAAAGCCCATGGTGTCGCCACCAAAATCTAACGAATGACCACCGCCGACATAACTGGAATAGTTTTCAAAACCTAACTCTTTGGTATCTGCTTTTGAAGTACTTATATCAATCACAGCGGTCCAGGCATCACCTATCGCAAATTTAGTATTTGAACCTACTGCATATAATTCTGATGAATCAAATTGCGCATCGTTGCGAATTAAACCATGAACATTCGTAAATACACCATCAGTCACGACACCTTGCTCATTAACTTTGTAACCAGGCTGCAAGGTTGCGCCACCCCAGAGCAATGGAATCTCAATACCACGCTTAATAATATCTTCATCAAATTTTGAATAGAACACATCCAAGGACGTGCTAAAAGTTTCGCTCGGAGCGTACTCCAAAGTACCAATAACGGAATCGCGTTTTAAATCGCGAGAATAAACGTAAGGCTTTAAGCCGCCGAGAACACTATAGCCCTGGTCATTGGTTGGATATTTTCCGCCATCGTTCCAAGCACTAAAACGCTCTGACTGCAAAGGTGAAACAGTGTGTGAATAACCAAGGGCAAGGCCCAGAGTGTTATCGCTAAATTGGTCAATATAAGAAATATTTTCGCGGTTACCTTTATTTGTGCCATCAGAATTCAGTGCGGCATCCGCATTTTGTTCGTAGCGCGCACCCACCATGATGGTTTGCTTGCCATATGCCAAAGGCTGAACGGTGTGAATATCAACGGTACCCGCAACGCCCTGACCTAAAACTGCAGCATCTGGAGATTTGTAGACAACGGCTGAATTGACAAACTCAGCGGGGTATTGATCGTATTGCACGCTGCGGTTTAAACCGGTTGATGCCTGTTGACGGCCATTCAATAAGGTATTGCTGTAGTCGGGATCCATACCGCGAATACTGATTACTTGTGCGCGGCCATTAACACGCTGCACAGCCAAACCAGGTAAACGCATTAGCGATTCGGCAATACTTTTATCCGGCAATTTACCAATATCTTCCGAGGTCACCACTTCAACAATTGAAGTAGATTCTTTCTTCATTTCAGCAGCTTTTTGCAAACTTGCTTTAAAACCAGTAATGATAATTTCTTCAGTTGTCTCAGGCGCTGCAACCTTCTTTCCTTCTGTTTGTTGTGCATAGACAGCTTGTGAGCCTGCGACTAACGCCATTGTCGAAAACAGGGCTAGCATGTGATTGAATTTATGTTTTTTCATGATTACTCTCTAGTGCAGATTTGCTTTTATTGTTAGCTACAAATTCTATGCAACTATCTACATCGCATTGTTTGCAGCTCGTTGAACAGATTATGCCTGTCCTCGAAATGATCATAAGTCCGCGGAAGTCACTCTCACAATAGCGTGCATACGTATTCAAAGACCGCATACGTATGCACAAAAGTATTCACTGACTGTATTTTGTATAGCATTGCGCCGTGATATTCATCGATTTTTTAGGGATTACTGATACTTATAAGCTGAAAACAGAGCCTTTCCGCTGCATATTGTTAAATATTTTTAACGGAATTACATCACGCTTTCAGCGTTTTCTTCTAATGACTAAAAAAATCAATCCTTTTTTCGCAATACATTACCCCTTGCATACGAATTCATTCATTGCATACGAATGCAAACCATTGAATACGAATTCATAACACTTTATAGCCATAGACGTAAGTATTCAGGCGTCACTAGAATGTACATTGATTGAGCAAGCTAAAAAAATAATTGCCTGCCCTTCCCAGCACAAAAAAAATTAAAAATTAGCGGTTATTTTTTGTCACCTACCATAAAAAATAATTTCATAATGTGTCTTTACACTAGAGAGTAAGATGAAAAAACTACTTATACCCTTTATAACTTCCATTTCTCTTTTAACCTTGAGCGCCTGCGGTGGCGGTGGTGGCTCTACGAGCACAGCCCCCACACCTTCGCCGACCAGTAAGGCTGCATCTTCTGCAGCAAACTCGTCCAGCGCATTAAGCTCGCCTAGCTCTACTGCCATAAGTAGCGCTGCTGCATCCAGTGTTACTGCTATTTCTGGGGCGCCAATAACATACCAAGCTGAAGAAAATTTCTTCTCTGGAGGCGTTACTAAAGCAGACACCTATTTACAAAATTTTGTCGCGCAAGGTGCTCGTGCCATATTTACAATAAACACGGAAGCGACTGGATCCTATACTGTAAATTTACAATTTTCCAACGCGACAGACACCACAAAAACATTGAATATTTATGTTAATGGTCTATTTGCATTAACCACAAATCTAGCGGCAACCGGTGGCAACACCACTTGGGCAACGCAAACAGAACACTTAGTATTACGCACCGGCATTAATACAATTTCCTATCAATTTGATGCAGGAAATACTGGCGGCGTAGCAATAGATTCTCTTTCTGTTGAAGGTGGTACTGCATTAGCCACGCGCGGTGCAACACTTGCCTACCAAGAATACGAAGCTGAAGACGCAACTACGAATGGCCTAGCATCTAACGCGAGCACAACTTATTTGACCGTTGAGTCTGAGTCCTCTGGTAGAAAATTTGTGAACCTCAGCGCTACTGGTCAATACGTTGAATGGGTCGCACAAAAAGCTGCGAACACCTTAGTGCTACGTTACAATTTAGCCGATGCATCCGCAGGTGGTGGCACTAACAATACGTTAAGTTTGTACGTAAATGGCACCAAAATAAAAACCCTCAATTTAAGTTCGCATTTCGCATGGGTTTATGGTGATTACCCATACAACGATAATCCTACCAACTTAAAAGGCCATAGATTTTTTGATGAAAGCCGCTTCTCTAACTTAACAATTCCTACTGGCGCGACCGTTCGTTTACAAAAAGATGCGGAAGATGCTGCAGCTTATTACAACATTGATTTAATTGATTTAGAAAAAATTGAAGCAGCCTATTCAATGCCCAATAATTTTATTTCTATTACTGATTTTGGCGCTGTGGCAAACGATGCGCTTGATGATACGCAAGCAATTATCAATGCAATTACTTCAGCAAAAGCCAATAGTAAAGGTGTATGGATTCCTGAAGGGACATTTATTGTCAGCGGCAGACCTGACCTCAGTAATATTCATATTCGCGGTGCAGGAACTTGGTACACCATTTTACAAGGTATCAATGGCAAAGGCGGTTTCCTTGGCAAGGGTGACAATGTAACCGTTGCCGATCTTTCTTTGTGGAGCGATTCCAGTGTACGCAATGATGCCGCTGACAACCCCGCCTTTGAAGGTAATTTTGGCACCGGCTCCCTGATCCAAAATGTGTGGATTGAGCATATGAAAGTGGGCCTTTGGGTAGTGGCAAATACCAACGGTTTATATATTGTTGATGGTCGTATTCGCGATACTTGGGCCGACGGAATTAACTTCGCGGGCGGTGTAAAAAACTCGACGATCAGCCACTTCAATTTTCGCAATACCGGCGATGACAGCATGGCCATGTGGTCCAACGGCGCCGCCAACATTAACAATGCCTTTCGTTTTAACACTGCACAATTGCCGGTGCTGGCAAATACTTTTGCCATTTACGGCGGCCAAGATAATAAAATTCTCGACAATATAGGTTCAGACACAGTTGTCTCTTCCGCCGGGATAGCGATAAGCACACGCTTTAACCCAACTGCTTTAGCCGGCACAGTCGAAGCAAAACGCAACACATTAAATCGCACTGGCGGGTTTGATCCTGGCTGGAATACCACCTTTGGCGCAGTGTGGATTTTTTCCGATAGCGTGAACGTCAGCATTCCGATTGTGATCGATGATCTAACACTGAACAACAGCACTTATGACGGAATTTTAATGAGCTACAACAAAAATTTTTCCGCCATCACTTTAAACAATGTGCAAATCAATGGCGCTGGCGCTTACGGAATTAATCTTGGTAGCATTTCCGGCGCTGGCAATTTTTCGAATGTCACTGTTACCGATGCAATGTCGGGCGGACTTAATGCTTCTACAACTTTTTCAATCACAAAAGGGGAAGGTAATAGCGGCTGGTAATGGTTATCTGCCGAACAAGAGCGCGTGATAATGACAATATTACGCGCTGGTTTTTAATGAGTGTTACACCGTGTAATTTCTGCTGTTAACAATAACTAATAATTAATATCGAGAGAATCTACTATGAAACTACTATCCAAAAAACAAAGCGTCTGCTTAGGCGCAAGCCTAATTGCGCTGCAACTAATAGCAAGTAGCGCTATTGCGCAAACAACGAGCTATAAAATTAGCGATCGTTGGAAAAATAATTATTTATGCGATACCGGCGCAAATGTAACTTATCAGGCCACAGCGAATACAACTAATTGCCAATGGGTAATGATTGATGTGGCGGGATTTAAAAGTTTTAAAAATCTTGCCACCAACGATTACATGCACATTGAAAACCAAACCGGAACAGTACAAGCCGCAGGTGGCGACTCCAGTTGGTGGAGCGCAGACTGGACGCTGGAAACCATCGATGCAAATTACGTGTGGATCAGAAACCGTTGGCAATCCGGGCAATATATTAGCGTAGAAAATCAAACTGGTTTTGCGCAATCAGGCACCATCGATAAAAACTGGTGGAGTTCGCAATGGCATTTGGAAGCAGTAGTAAGCGGCGGAGCCTCTTCTACTCCAGCCAGCTCCACTCCTGCCAGTTCAATTCCTGCAAGCTCGAAACCTGCCAGCTCAACACCCGCAAGTTCAAAACCTGCGAGTTCGATCCCAGCAAGTTCAACGCCGGCGAGTTCAACTCCTGCAAGCTCTGTTGCCGCAAGTTCAAGCAGTTCATCAACATCTGGAACAACAGCAACTTATCAAGCTGAAGATAATTTTTATTCCGGTGGCGTTACTAAAGCCAGCCTCTGGTTAGAAAATTTTAACAGCGTAGGTGCACGCGTTATTTTCTCAACCAATGTAAATTCTGCGGGAACTTTCGCAGTGAATTTAAGCTACGGCAATGGTTCAGGTTCTGCAAAAACATTAAATATTTATGTAAATGGTTTGCTTGCAAAAACCACGACCTTACAACCAACGGGTAGTAATACAACCTGGGCAAATCAATCCGAGCAACTGGCATTGCGCGCAGGCTTCAACACTATTAGCTATCAATATGATTCCGGCAATACTGGTGGTGTAACAGTTGACTTAATTTCTGTTGCAAATGCATTACCACTTGCTACACGTGGTGCGACTTTATCCTATCAAGGATACGAAGCTGAAGCGGGTACAACCAATGGTCAAGTTTCAGGCCCAAGCACAACGTATTTAACCGTTGAATCAGAATCATCTGGTAGAAAACTTGTTAACTTGAGTGCGACTGGTCAATACGTACAATGGACAACAACAAAAGCAGCAAACTCATTAGTCGTACGCTACAACATGCCCGACTCAGGCTCAGGCGGTGGTGCAAGCGGCACCTTAAGTTTGTATGTAAACGGAAACAAAGTACAAACATTAAATTTAACTTCGCATTACGCGTGGGTGTACGGCGGCTATCCGTTTAACGACAACCCAGGCAATGGCAGTGGTCACCATTTTTATGATGAAAGCCATTTCTCCGGTTTAAATATTCCTGCTGGTGCAACGGTTAAATTGCAAAAAGATTCTGGTGATACAGCAGCGTATTACAAAATCGATTTTATCGATTTAGAACAAATTGAAAACGCTTATTCAATGCCTGCAAATTTTGTCTCTGTCGTCGCTTACGGTGGTGCAGTAGCAAATGATGGCATCGACGATACGGTAGCAATCAACAACACCATTAATTATGCAAAAACAATGGGCATGGGTGTATGGATTCCTGCAGGTACCTTTAATTTGAATAGCAAATTAAATAATATCAGCGGCCTTCAAATTCGCGGTGCAGGTATGTGGTACACAACATTGCAAGGTTCAAATGGTCAAGGTGGATTCTTTGTTACTGGCGGCAATACCGTACTTGCAGATATGTCAGTAGTGAGCGATTCATTTGTACGTAACGACGGTGGCGACGCAGCGGCATTTGAAGGTAACTTCGGTACCGGTTCGCTGGTGCAAAACGTATGGGTTGAACACATGAAAGTGGGCTTCTGGTTATCATCAGGCACAGACGGTTTATTTATTGTGAACAGCCGTATTCGCGACACATGGGCGGATGGTGTAAATCTTTCTGGTGGCGTGAAAAATTCTCAAGTAAGTAATATGAATATTCGCAACACCGGCGATGACGCAATGGCCATGTGGTCCAACGGCTCCGCAAATGTTAATAACAGTTTCAGATTTGATACGGCGCAATTTCCTGCACTCGCGAATACCTTTGCAATTTATGGCGGGCAAGATAATAAAATCTTTGATTGTATCGGCTCAGATACCGTAACCGCATCTGCAGGAATTAACATCAGCAATCGCTTCGGCGGCACTGCTTTCGCTGGCACTACGGAAGTAAGACGCAACACCTTAAATCGCACTGGTGGCTGGGAACCAAACTGGAACACCAGCTTCGGCGGCTTATGGATTTATGCAGAAAATAACGGCATCAATTCACAAGTTATCGTGGACACATTAGTTATTAATAACAGCACCTATGACGGTATCAAATTCAGTTACAACCAAAATATTTCACCATTTACTATGAACAATGTTCAAGTTAACGGCACAGGTACTTACGGTTTATTCTTTGATGGCGTTACCGGCACTGGTAATTTTAGCAATGTCACTGTAACTGGAGCAGCGTCTGGCGGTTTACACAATAGCACTTACACTATTGTAAGAGGCTCTGGCAACAGCGGATGGTAATTCACTAAGTACAAATAGTTCGCTTAAAAAAGCCATTGATTGTTAACCAATCAATGGCTTTTTTATTTCTCCAAACTTTCTCTTTTTTGATATAAGGATGTTGAATTGGCTGTTGTTATAAAATAATCAGGCGAACACATCTGTCGCCCTTTTCAACAAACAATATTAATACAATGATTTTTTCTAAAGTGTGAACAGCAAACAATATCAAATGAGCTATTGCTCTCACTTTCAATCATTGATAACGTACATATTGATGCACTCTAAATTACAACAATAATTTACTCTTCCAATTAGATTAAAAACCCTGGGCATCAAAAGTTCACAAAATTTGCAACGCAGCTTATAGTGTCATTGGAATTATAAAAGTGTCCTTGAAATGATAATAAATATATTCAGTGGCTTCACATTATAAGCAGCGCCATATTTTAATAGCGATACGAACTACTTAGTACTCCCTCAATATTTGGAAATGCTCTTTATGCATTTCTGTATGTTATCGAGTTTTGCCGCACGGTTATCCACAAGAGCTTAATTTCTATAGAGAAATCTGTGTAGAAATTATTTGTTATGGTTTTTTTTCACCCAAGATTTTACATAAAGTACATCATTACCCGGAGATAATAATGAATAAAAATACATTATGGGCGATAGCATTTTTGACGCCATTACTAATGATCAATGCATCGATCCACGCCGCTACCGCAAGAATGACAACGCCATGGACGAACACGGCATTACAAGCCGCCACCCCCTTACCCGAATATCCACGTCCGCAAATGACGCGCCCGGATTGGGTCAACCTCAACGGCAAATGGAGTTATAACGGTGGTAGTGCCGCGCCCGATGCGGATACACCACCAGTAAGTGCGCCGGGGTTTCCAGCAAACCCCGAACAAATTTTAGTGCCCTATCCGGTTGAATCTTATTTATCCGGTGTGCAGCGTATGAACGATCGCAACTCCTGGTACAAACGCACTTTCACTATTCCTGCAAATTGGAGTGGTAAGCGTGTGATATTAAATTTCGGTGCTGTTGATCGCAAAGCAACTGTGTATGTGAATGGCCAACAAGTCGGTCAGCATGTTGGTGGTTATGATGCATTTAGTTTTGATATCACTAATTTTTTACGCAGCGGCAGTAATGATTTAGTTGTTGGTGCATTTG
>JAYTSJ010000057.1:0-28364 GCA_043745725.1 Gammaproteobacteria bacterium
TGGACTTTACCTATGAGGTTTCGCGTTCATTGGCGGCCTGTGAAGGTGCGCTATTGGTTGTGGATGCGGCACAAGGTGTGGAGGCGCAATCAGTTGCTAACTGTTACACCGCCTTAGAGCAGGGTTTAGAAGTTATTCCTGTACTGAACAAAATGGATTTGCCGCAAGTAGAACCTGATCGTGTAGCGCAAGAAATTGAAGATATTATCGGCATTGACGCTAGCGAAGCAGTGCGCTGTTCGGCCAAGTCTGGCATGGGTATGGAAGACGTGTTAGAAGAGTTAGTCCGTTTAGTTCCCCCACCTGTTGGCGACGTTGATGCACCGCTACAAGCACTGATTATTGACTCCTGGTTTGATAACTATTTGGGTGTAGTTTCATTGGTTCGTGTTAAGCACGGCACTTTGCGCATTAAGGATAAAATTATTCTTAAGACGATTGGTAAATCCCAAATTGTTGATGGTGTTGGTGTATTCAGCCCCAAACTCACGCAATTAAAAGAATTAAAAGCCGGTGAAGTAGGTTTTGTAGTTGCGGGTATCAAGGACATTCACGGTGCTCCAGTGGGCGATACCATTACTCATGCCTCTACGCCAGATGTGTTAGCGCTTGAAGGCTTCCAAAAAATTAAACCGCAAGTTTATGCTGGAATGTTTCCCGTAAGCTCAGATGATTTTGAAGATTTCCGTGAGGCTTTGGCAAAACTAACGTTGAATGATGCCTCCTTGTTTTACGAGCCTGAAAGTTCTGATGCGCTTGGCTTTGGTTTCCGTTGTGGCTTTCTGGGAATGCTGCACATGGAAATTATTCAAGAACGCTTGGAGCGCGAATACAATTTAGATTTAATCACAACCGCACCAACGGTGGTTTATGAAGTTGTTAATAATAAAGGTGAAACTATTTACGTGGATAACCCGTCCAAGCTTCCGGAACCGGGTTTAATTCAAGAAATGCGTGAGCCAATTGTTGAAGCAAATATTCTGGTGCCACAAGAACATTTGGGCAACGTGATCACGCTCTGTATTGAAAAGCGCGGCACGCAAAAAGATTTACAGTTTACCGGCTCACAAGTCGCAGTTCGTTACGAACTGCCGATGAACGAAGTTGTGACTGACTTCTTTGATCGACTTAAATCGGTAAGCCGTGGTTTTGCATCGTTGGATTATAGTTTTATACGCTTTCAACCGGCGAACTTAGTTCGTCTTGACGTGTTAATTAATGGCGAAAAAGTGGATGCCTTGGCAATTATTGTACATCGCGATAAAGCGCATAAAATCGGCCATGCATTGACTGACAAAATGAAAGAATTAATTCCACGGCAAATGTACGATGTGGCAATTCAGGCTGCTATTGGTGGTCAAATAGTCGCGCGCTCTACGGTTAAAGCCTTGCGTAAAGATGTAACCGCCAAATGTTATGGTGGTGATGCTACCCGTAAGAAAAAGCTGTTGGAAAAACAAAAAGCGGGTAAAAAGCGGATGAAACAGGTCGGCAACGTAGAAATACCCCAAGCCGCATTTTTTGCCGTTTTAAAAATTGATAACTAATTAGTAAAGGAAATTGAATGAACGTTAATCTCCCTTTGATTCTGACGCTTGCAGTACTTATCACCGGCGTTATTTGGCTATTTGATCTGGTGGTATTGGCGCGTCCGCGCAAGGCAAAATTGGCAGCTGTTGAGCTGCAATTTCAAAAAATTGAAATTGCCGAACTGCACAAGCAAGAAGCTTATCAATTGGCTAAAACTACGGCGAGTCAAGAGCCTTTATTGGTTGAATATGCCAAATCGTTTTTTCCCGTGTTGTTTATCGTATTTTTCTTACGTTCATTTTTAGTAGAGCCCTTTCAAATTCCTTCCGGCTCTATGATTCCTACCTTGCAAGTGGGCGATTTTATTCTGGTGAATAAATTTGCCTATGGTTTGCGGGTACCGGTTTTAAATAAAACTTTTATTCCTATCAGTAAACCCAAGCGTGGTGATGTAATGGTGTTTTTTCCGCCACATCATCCAGACACTTATTATATTAAACGGGTTATTGGCTTACCCGGCGATGAGATTTCATATATAAAGCATCAGTTAACGATCAATGGTGAAGTTGTACCAGAGAAATTACAGGCTATGCTTCCAGTAGGTGAGCCTACGTTTCGGTTAGTAACTGAAACGATCGATGGTAAAGAGTTCACCGCGTACAAGCATTTGGTACCAGGTTATTTAAGTCGTCGCGGTGCCTGGAAAGTGCCAGCAGGACACTACTTTATGATGGGTGATAATCGCGATAACAGTGCTGATAGTCGCGATTGGGGGTTTGTTTCAGAAGATGCAATCGTTGGTAAAGCATTCGCGGTCTGGATGCACTGGGAAAATTTCTTCAGTATTCCAAGCTTTGACCATGTAGGTGTTGTTCAATAATTAATGATTCACTTTCAGGTATTTTTATGAACAGTTTACAAAAACAACGCGGTATTGGTTTGATTAATTTAGTTGTAGTGTTGCTCGTTTGCGCTTTTTGCGGCACCTTTGCTTTTAAAGTTGTGCCCATGTACGCTGAAAACCGCTATATCATTGCTGGCATGAAAGATCTTGTCGAGCCTGGGGTTGAATTGGAGCAAATGACTGACGCTGAAATTAGAAAGAAAATGAATAATTACTATATGTTAAATAATGTGCGCAGTCAGGAAGGGAAAAAAATTGAAGTTATTAGAAACTCTAAGCATGTAATTGTTAAAATTGATTATGAGGCTAGAGCGGCATTTTTTTACAACATAGAGATAGTTACGAATTTTAAGAATCATTTGGATTCTGAGCATCCTCATGAATGCTGTGATCCTGTGGATGAAATTAGTGCTAAATCTACCTATTAAATATCGTCGTTTACAGCACCGTTTGGGTTATGAATTTAAAGAATACAAATTACTTGAATTAGCACTGACTCATCGCAGTTTTGGTATACACAATAACGAGCGTCTTGAGTTTTTAGGCGACTCTATTCTTAATTTCGTTATAGGTGAGGCTTTATTCAGCCGTTTCCCCGAAGCGCGAGAAGGGCAATTAAGCCGCTTGCGGGCACAATTGGTCAAAGGTGAAACTTTGGCTGAAGTTGCGAGAGAGTTCGAATTGGGCGAATGTCTGATTTTGGGTGAAGGCGAAATGAAATCGGGCGGTCACCAGCGCGACTCCATATTGGCGGATTCTGTAGAAGCGCTAATTGGCGCAATTTTTACCGAAACTAATTTTGAAACTTGCCGTGTGCATGTATTAAGCTGGTATGAGCCGCGCCTATCCTTACTCTCTCTTGATGCTACTGATAAAGATCCGAAGTCCCGCTTGCAAGAATATCTGCAGGCACAGCGTAAACCACTCCCTGAATATGAAGTGGTAGAAACTCTCGGTGAAGCTCATGCGCATATATTTATTATAGAGTGTCGTGTTGCGGTGTTGAAGCAACCTGTCCGTGCTCAGGCTAGTAATCGCCGTGAAGCAGAAAAGTTGGCGGCCATCGAAATTTTACGTTTACTCAATATTTAATCATTGTCTCAAATCCTCTCTTCAGGTTTTACTATGTCAGATACTACTGATTCTCCCTCCACACGTTGTGGTTATGTTGCTATTGTTGGCCGCCCAAATGTGGGTAAATCAACATTGTTGAACCACATGCTGGGGCAAAAAATCAGTATTACTTCGCGTAAACCACAAACGACACGCAACAATGTAACCGGTATTAAAACTGAAGGTGACGTACAAATTATTTTTGTTGATACTCCTGGTCTGCACTTGGGGCAACAAAAGGCGATCAACCGTTATATGAACCGCGCTGCAAGTACGGCAATGAAAGATGTCGATGTTGTGGTGTTTATGGTGGACAGATTTATCTGGACCGAAGAGGACGAAGCTGTTGCCAAACAGCTCAATTTTATTAGCTCACCTATTATTCTTGCGGTGAATAAAGTTGATCAAATTGAGGATAAAGAAGCTTTGTTGCCACACCTGCAAAAGTTAACCGAAAAATTAAACGTGGCGGAAATTATTCCACTATCGGCATTGCGCGATATCAATCTTGACCGTTTGGAAGCTCTATTAGTTGAGCGTTTACCTCAAGCTGTTCATTTATATCCCGAGGATCAAATCACTGACCGTAGTTCGCGATTTATGGCGGCAGAAATTGTGCGTGAAAAAATTACGCGGCAGTTGGGTGATGAGTTGCCCTATCAAATGGCCGTTGAGATTGAAGAATTTAAGCAAGAAGGAAACTTGTTAAATATTTCTGCGTTAATTTTGGTTGAGCGTGATGGCCAGAAAAAAATCCTGATTGGTGATAAAGGCGAGCGTATTAAACTCGTAGGGCAGCAAGCTCGCATTGACATGGAGAAATTGTTTGATACAAAAATCATGCTTAAACTTTGGGTCAAAGTTAAATCAGGTTGGTCTGATGATGAGCGTGCTATAAAAAGTCTGGGCTACAATGACTTTTAAAGAGCAGGACTTTTAAAGGACAGGGTACTTAAAGCGCGGGATTTTTAAAGAACATTACTTTAAAGAACATTACTTTAAAGAACACGATTACAGAATATTAACTATTCATGCAAATTGAACTTCAGCCAGCCTATATTTTACATACTCGTCCATACCGCGACACCAGTATGCTGGTTGATTTTTTAACGCCGCAATTTGGACGATTCACCGCGGTAGTTCGCGGTGTGCGCTCGCGTAAAACACCGAAACGTAATTTACTCAATCCCTTCACCTGTTTATTAATTTCTTTTCAGGGTAAAACAGATTTAAAGCTGCTCACCCATTTTGAAGCGGGGGCGTTGCATTTTAATTTGGCAGAAAAATATCTGTTTAGTGGTTTTTATTTAAATGAGCTGTTGATGCGCCTATTGCCAGCATCGGATTCGCATAAAGATATTTTTTATCTTTATCAGCAGAGCTTGCAGAATTTGCATGATCGTCGAGAAATAGAATCAGTCTTGCGAAATTTCGAATTGTGTTTATTGGCAGATTTGGGCTATGCCATCGATTTTCAAACAGATGCAAAAAATGGATCAGCCATTACTGTGGATCGATTTTATTGCCTTGATGTACAGCAGGGGTTTTTTCTCGCAGATGCAAGTATACCTGTGAGTTATCAAATTAGTGGGCAGCATATTATCGCCATTGCTGAACAAAATTATCAAGAGTTGGCGGTGCGACAGGCTGCCAAGCGCATAACGCGTTTATTACTCAAACCTTTGTTGGGTGTAAAGCCTTTGGCGAGTAGAGAATTATTTGTATAGTTGCTGTTCTACGGCTAGGGAAGTATTTCTATTTTCTGTTGCAGCCCAAAAACTTCATTTAAATCACGACTCTCTCCCCAAAGTAAAATTTCATCAATAGCATGATTAAGTGTCGTGATTGCATTTTCTATTTCAGCTATTTTATTTGCTTGTAATAATTTGTCCAGTAAGCCGCTAATGCTTTTTAGCTGTGGTACGCCGCAATAACAACTACTGCCATAAAGTCGGTGAATTAATTCGCCAAGAACCGGTATATTGTTTTCTGCCACGGCTTGGTTAATGCCAAGTTTTTCTGTGGGTAAGCTGCTCAGCATCATTTGTAACATGTCGTGTGCTAATGCTGGTTTATTGTTGGCTAATTTTAAACACAAAGAAATATCTACTGAACTGCTGGGGTCACGTTTTTGATTTTTTGCCGGTAATTTTTCTTGAGTGATATGAATATTTTCTTGAATGATGACTTCTTTTTTCCCGCGTAAACTTGCCCAGCGATTAATAATATGTGCTAGTTGAGCCTCATTGACTGGTTTGCTAATACAATCATCCATGCCCGCAAGCAGTAATTGCGCTTTTTGCTCGGTAATTGAGTGAGCGGTGAGTGCAATAATCGGTGTTCGGCGTAAGCCATTTTCAGCCGCGCGAATAGTGCGCGTAGCTTCGAAACCATCCATCCCAGGCATTTGTATATCCATAAAAATAACATCGAATTGATTTTCCAGGCACGCTTCAATGGCTTGTGGGCCGTTACTAGCTTGCACAACAAGTGTGTTTAAGCCGCGCAATAATTCTGACGCTAATTGCAAGTTGGCGGGATTATCGTCTACCAGGAGTACAGAGGCGCTCGGGCGGTCATCTTTAAGTATAGAATTGTTTTCGATAGAGAGATCAGTAAGTACAACATCCAAATTTTCGCACAATAATTTTAATAAGGCATCATAAGCAATAGGCTTACGAATAAAAATGGTGTTGCTCTTGTTGTTATCAGTGCGGAATAATCGTAGGTGTTCAGCAGTGCAGCACACAATAACTTTACAATTAAATTCACTGCCCAATTGTTCACTAATGCTGTGCAACATTGCCGGTTTTATTCTACGTTCATTTGGCGCTATATCGAGTATTAGTAGTTCAAAGGGATTGCTATTTTTAGCCTGGCGAATCGTGGAAAATATATCGTGTATTTCGTTAATGGTTTGTTGTTCCATTTGCCATTCTTGGAGTAATGTCTGTAAGTGGTCTAGAGAACCTTTGTTTGTTCCGCAGAGCAGTACGCGATGATTATTGAATTGTGGTGTGGGAGTATTGCTGGTTGGTTTTTTATCAATGC
Organism: Gammaproteobacteria bacterium; assembly: GCA_043745725.1. Lineage (GTDB taxonomy): Bacteria > Pseudomonadota > Gammaproteobacteria > Pseudomonadales > Cellvibrionaceae > Cellvibrio. The sequence goes on from JAYTSJ010000057.1 coordinate 6,599, forward strand.
CAAACCGGGCAGTAAACCAAAATGTTGAGCCCACATCTAATTGGCTTTCTACACCAATTTCGCCATTCATCCGTTCAACTAAACCTTTACAAATTGCTAAGCCTAAACCGGTGCCACCTTGTTCTCGCGAGTTAGAGGAATCTGTTTGGGAAAAAGGTTTGAATAAATTGTTTTGCTGAGCGGGTGTTAAACCTTTACCTTGATCGCTAATGCTGATCTTTAACATTAAATATGTTTCATGTGTTGCTACTGTTGTTGTACGTACGATGATGTTACCTTGATCGCTGAATTTAATCGCATTGCTTACCAGATTGGATAATATTTGTTTAAAACGAAGCGAATCGCCTAATAATGTATTGGGGATTTTGGGGTCTACATAGCCAAGTAATTGTAATTTTTTTTCGTGGGCATTCGGTGCCAAGATGTGTAATGTTTCATCAATAGTTTGATGTAATGGTAGTGGTGCATATTCTAACGTAAGTTTGCCAGCTTCCAATTTTGAAAAATCGAGAATGCCATTAATAACCGTCAGTAAACTTTGCGCCGAGTTGTGAATGGTATTGATATAGTCAGCCTGTTGCTCATTAATGTCGGTTTTTAAGGTTAGTGCAGCAAAACCTAATATGCCATTGAGTGGCGTACGAATTTCGTGACTCGTATTCGCCAAAAATTCGGATTTTATTCGGCTGGCTTCAATGGCTTCTTTTCGTGCAATATCCAGTTCAATATTTTTGATTTCAATCGTTTCTAAGGTTTCGCGTAAATCTTGAGTGGATTGTTCAATATGGTTTTGCAAATCCTGCTGCGCTATTTCTAAAGACTCTGCCATTTCATTGATGGCTTCAGCAATATCAATAAATTCACGACTTTTTTGCGAGCTTACCCGTGTTTCTAATTTTCCTAGTGCAAGATGATGAATGACTTGTTTGATATGGGTCAGCGGATCAGTGATGGCTTTAAATAAACAAATTGCTAAATAAGCGGCAACTGATAAACACAGAACGGTAATAGTAATAGTCATTAAAATAGTTTGATAGTGAATCACCATATATGGTGATGAAAGCATTTCTACTTCAACCCAGCCAATTGGATTTAAACCCGCTTTATCCGCGATCGGATGTGTAAATAAAATAGTGCGTCGGGTTTCGCGTCGAATCGAATCATAAATATTCGGTTCAAGCCCTGTATCGATTGTCGGAAAAAACTCTGGCCCGGTGTGAAATGATTCGCCTGTTGTATTTAAATGGACGTGTAGTGCCCGTATATAAGGATCTTCAAGAGAGCCGTCGAGTAGTGCTTGTACTAACGCTTTATCTTGTTTAATGAGAGGGGTGTAGATGAGTTGCGCAGTTTTACGCGTCATGGCGCTGCCACGCATATCCACAAATTTGGATAACTCATACAAACAGTAAGACACTAAACAGACGGACAACAACAGAATGATGGAAAAAGCGGGAATAAAAATCAATTGCCAAACATTGTGTTTAAAGCTGCGGGAAGTAGATGGCATTGGCGATGTGTCCTTCGGGTGCTGTTGAGCCGAATATGGGTAAATTTTGCTTAGCTCTAAGGTCTTTTCAGCGTTAGAATAGCCGCCTTTTAGCAACAGTGTCAAAACGTTGCGTGTGGTTACTCTGACCGCGGACTATTGTGATAAAAAGACGGTAGATAACCTTTTCTTGAGAATCTTGTCGTTCTAGAAAATATTATAGTGCTTGGAGACATTATGGATTTTCCTACCATCGAAGCTTTTGTTGGCAATACGCCACTGGTGCGATTACAGCGCTTACCAGGGGCTACCAATAATATTATTCTGGTCAAATTAGAAGGTAATAATCCTGCAGGCTCAGTGAAAGATCGCCCCGCGTTGTCGATGATTCAGCAAGCCGAAGCGCGCGGTCAAATTACTCCTGGCGATGTCTTGATTGAAGCCACTAGTGGTAATACCGGCATTGCGCTGGCGATGGTGGCTGCCATTAAAGGCTATCGCATGATTTTAATCATGCCGGACAACAGCACCGCGGAACGTAAAGCGGCGATGACAGCCTATGGCGCTGAGCTGATCCTGGTAACTAAAGCGCAGGGCATGGAAGGTGCGCGTGATTTGGCGCTCGCCATGCAAGCGCATGGTAAAGGGAAGGTTTTGGATCAATTTGCTAATGGCGATAATCCACTCGCACACTACAGTACTACTGGCCCGGAAATTTGGCAGCAGACTCAAGGGCGGATTACCCACTTTATAAGCTCAATGGGTACTACCGGCACTATCATGGGAGTATCGCGTTATCTTAAGGCGCAAAACCCTACGATTAAAATTATTGGCTTACAGCCTGATGAGGGTGCGAGTATTCCTGGCATCCGTCGCTGGCCGGAAGCTTATTTGCCAACAATTTACGACAAAACCCGCGTTGACGAAATTGTTGGCATGGGGCAATTAGAGGCAGAAAATACCATGCGTGACCTTGCGCGCAAAGAAGGTATATTTTGTGGAGTTTCATCCGGTGGCGCTGTTGCTGCTGCGTTGCGTTTGAGTCAACAAGTTGAAAATGCCGTTATAGTCGCGATTATTTGTGATCGTGGTGATCGGTATTTGTCGTCTGGATTGTTTGATTAGCCCGCGCTTTTTTCTTTCGTTCATCGTTAGTTTTTTGAGAATTCTTAATGTCCAACCGCAATGGTAGTTCTTCCGGTAAAAATGGTACCCCTCTAGGCAAAAAGCCACGTCCTAAAAAAGCCAGTGAAGGCAAGGTTTATGTAAAAGATGATACGCCGCGTCGAGACAGCCCACGCGCGCCCGAGAGAAAACTCTCGCAACTCAATATGCGTTTGGGTGAATTCACGATTGACCGTATGAGTCATGATGGCCGCGGTATTAGCGAATGGAAAAGTAAAACTTTGTTTGTGGATGGTGCTTTAACCGGTGAGCGAGTCACTGCGCGTTTATTGGAAGAACACACTCGCTATTCAGAAGCACGTGTGGATGAAGTCATCACGGCATCGGCTTATCGTCAAACACCAGGGTGTATTCATTTCGCGCAATGTGGCGGTTGTCAGCTGCAACATCTCAATGTTGAGCATCAACTTATTCTTAAGCAAGATGCTGTACTTGAGCAGTTGGAGCGTTGGGGTGGGGTGATTCCCAAGCATATTGCTGCACCCATTACCTCTGCCTCGGAAGGTTACCGGCGCACCGCGCGTATGGGCGTATGGTATGAAGATAATGGAGAAGTTACGCTAGGCTTTCGCCAGCGCAATAGTAAACAACTGGTGCAGGTTGATAAGTGTGTTGTCCTGGCTCCGGCACTGAATTTGTTATTGGCGCCGTTAAAAATGTGGCTAGCGGAATTGCGTTCAGTCAAAGCGGTAACTCACATTGAATTGATAAGCGGCGAACTTATTGATTCTGGCCACGGTGCCGCGGTAGTGCTGCGTCATACTAAAAAGTTGGATGCTGCGGATCTTGCCCAATTGGCAGTGTTGGCACAACAACACGGTTTTACTGCGTGGTTACAAGGTGGTGAAACATCCGGCTTAAAAGATTTATCCGGTGCACCAGTCGACCCTCGTTTACATTATCAGCTGCAAGAATTCACGCTGGAATTAGGGTTTCACCCGCAGGATTTTATTCAGGTGAATCCTGAAGTTAATGCGAAAATGATTGCACAAGCTATCACCTGGTTGGCGTTAAAAGGCGATGAACGAGTATTGGATTTGTTCTGCGGTATCGGCAACTTTACTTTGCCCCTGGCGCGACATTGCGCGCAAGCATTCGGTATGGAAGCGGAAGAATCTATGGTTGAACGTGGGCGTGAAAATGCCGCTCGGGCGCAAATCACTAACGCGACTTTTCTAGCGGCAGATTTGATCAAAACCAGTGAAAACCGGTTGTATCAAACCTGCGGTAAAATTGATGTAATTCTGCTTGACCCACCACGCGATGGCGCTAAGGAGATAATCGCCATCCTCCCGCAACTTAAGCCTAAACGAATAGTCTACGTCAGTTGCAATCCCGCGACGCTGGCGCGCGATGCCAAAGTTCTAGTTGAAGCAGGCTATGAACTCGATACCTTAGGTGTGATGGATATGTTTCCGCACACGGCTCACGTTGAATCTATGGCGCTGTTTATACGCTCTAAGTAACAGGTGTTGAATACTAAGTAACTGGCTCCGAATACTAAGTAATGGGCTCTGAATAATAGCCGCGCAGTAAATAATGGCTGTAATGTCAAAGATAAATTAGGAGCTGTACTATGGTCAAAGTCCGTCAAGATCACCCCATAGCGGCTGATGGTCAAGTGGATGTGGATGCGTGGATTGACCGCCTCAATAGCTTGCATACGCAGTCTGCGGCTACGCGTAACGAGCTGCGACGTGCTGCTGAGTTGAGTCTTTCCTTAGTAAACATTCACACCGAAGACGACCACAGCTGGGGTGATGACTTCACCTGTTTTCGCATCGGCCTTGAAATGGCTGAGATTCTTGCCGATTTGCAGCTCGATCAGGATGCATTAGTTGCCGCCATTCTTTATCGCGCTGTGCGCGAAAATAAAATTACCCTCGTCGATGTGCAAACCCAGTTTGGCGATACCGTCAGCAAATTGGTGAAGGGTGTATTGCGCATGGCGGCTATTAGCTATCAGCGCAACGAAAATGAAGATCGCGTGCTTGGCAATCAAGCTGAAGTTCAAGCCGAAAAAATCCGCAAAATGCTGGTGGCGATGGTGGATGATGTGCGCGTCGCCCTCATCAAACTCGCCGAGCGTACTTGCGCAATTCGCGCCGTGAAAACCGCCAGCGCTCAACGTCGCGGACAAGTTGCACGGGAAGTCTCGGATATTTACGCACCGCTAGCGCATCGCTTAGGTATTGGTCATATCAAATGGGAGCTGGAGGATTTGTCCTTTCGCTATCTTGAGCCAGCCGAATATAAACAAATTGCCAGTTTGCTGGATGAGCGTCGCCTTGCACGGCAAGAATATATTGATCACATGCTCAGTATTCTGCGTGCTGAGTTAGCGACGGCCGAGATAGCGGGTGAAGTCTCCGGTCGTGCCAAACATATTTACAGTATTTGGCGCAAAATGAAGCGCAAAGAAATTCCTTTTTCGCAAGTGTACGACATTCGCGCAGTGCGCATTTTAGTGCCGACAGTGCGCGACTGTTATACGGTGCTTGGGATAGCACACAGCCTGTGGCGAAATATTCCCCACGAATTTGATGACTATATTGCTTCGCCGAAAGAAAATGGTTATCGCTCATTACACACTGCAGTAATGGGGCCCGACAATAAAATATTGGAAATTCAAATTCGTACTTTTGAAATGCACGAGGAATCAGAGCTCGGCGTTTGCGCACATTGGCGCTACAAAGGTACGGATACGGATGCGACACAGGATAGCTACGAATTAAAAATTGCCTGGTTGCGTCAAGTACTTGAATGGCACGAAGAATTGGGTGGCGATAACCAACAATTGCAAGGCGAATTGCGTGCGGTTGATCAGGATCGCATTTACGTGTTCACACCCGATGGTCACGTAGTGGATCTGCCGCGCAGCGCAACGCCTTTAGATTTTGCATATCGTATTCATACCGATGTTGGTCACCATTGTCGCGGTGCTAAAGTAAATAGCCGCATAGTGCCGCTTAATCATCATTTAAATAATGCTGATCAAGTGGAAATTCTTACCGGTAAACGTGAAGCACCGAGTCGCGATTGGCTCAACCCAGCACTGGGTTACGTTAATACAGTTCGCGCGCGCGCAAAAATTCAGCATTGGTTTAAGCAACAAGCGCGCGATCAAAATATTGCGGAAGGTCAGGCATTGCTTGACCGTGAATTTAAACGCTTAGCCCTGCTTGATTTGAATTTTGAAAGTCTGGCTAAAAAATTGCGCTTCAATTCGCTGGATGATTTGTACTCTGCTGTGGGTGCCAGTGATATAGGCGTTGGCCAAGTATTAAATGCGGCACAAAAACAATTGGATGAAGCCAATCCACAACAGCCATTAATTCCGTTTAAAGCAAAATCGCCGAGCAAGAAAAAAGATTCAGATTTTTATATCGAAGGTGTGGGCAATTTACTCACGCAAATTGCAAACTGCTGTAACCCGGTGCCTGGTGATGCTATTACCGGCTACATTACTTTGGGTAAAGGTGTTTCAATTCATCGTCAAGATTGTAGCAATATTTTGCAGTTACAAACTGATGAGCCGCAGCGCATTATTAAAGTAGAGTGGGGCAATGCACCGCAAAGTGCTTACTCAGTGGATATTATTATTGAAGCATATGATCGTTATGGCTTGTTGCGCGATATTACTGCGCTGCTAGATAGCGAACGCATTAATATTAGCGCACTCCAAACACTTTCGGATAAACGCAAAAATACCGTGGATATGCAAGTCACTGCAGAAATTCGCAGCTTCGATGAGTTGAGTAGAATTTTAACTAAACTAAATCAGCTACCCAACGTAGCATCGGCTAGAAGAAAGCACGCTTAATTTTTTAATCTAACTATTTTAATAGTTAAGTTAGCTGTTTTACTAACTGCTTTAATAATTAAGCTCGTTGTTTTGATATTTTAAATTAAGCGCTTTAATATTTTTTGAGATCTTGTTGTTTATGTCGTTTTCTATTACAAAAAAAAATGCGCGCCGCGCTATTGGTTTGCTTACAGCACTCTGCATTACCGGGATTATGACATTGGGTTTTTTGCAATCTTATCAGCGATCAAAACAAAGCTTGGTACATAAAGTTGATTTAGTAGAAGTTGCTATTTTTGCGGATAAACCCGCTGCGGAAGCAATTCTTTATGAGGCAGTACCCACTGAGGAGTGTATAAAACAACTTACTTCTGAGGTGCTAGCTGTTGCATCTTCAACGAGTGCGGTACAATTTTCATCTTCGTCGTTTGCATCATCAATTGCCACTGCATCGCTAAGTTCTACGGAAAAATTGTTGCCACCTGAGCCACCATTAATTCCCGCTAACTCACCAAAATGTATTGCGCGAGCAATCACACCTGTAGGTTATGAGCAATTAGGCGCTAAAGGTTTTGTTGAGCTGACATTGAATCTCGCCAAAACGGGTCGTGTTGAGCGGGGAGAAATAGAAAAGTCGAGTGGGTTTGCAGAATTGGACTCGGCCGCGTTAAAACAAGTAACAGATTCCTGGCAATTTGAACCTTGTAAAAAACAAAATATTATCGTGGCTTGTAAACAGCATGTTCGGTTTCGCTGGGAAGTTAAGTGAGCAGTGAATATTTTTTGTTAAAGTTGATATTGTTGCAGGATTATTAAAATATACCGTCATCGCTCGCGAAGCGAGGATGACGGTAATGTGAAAATTAAAATTTACATCCGCTCCATCACTTCAATACCCAACAAATCCAACCCTTGTTCAATAGTGCGCGCCACTAAATGACATAAACGTAAACGGCTGTCGCGAAGTTCCGGGCTAATACCTTCTTTTAAAATGGGGCAAGCTTCATAGAAAGTCATGTACAAGCTCGCCACATCATAAATATAAGTGCAGAGTAAATGTGGTAAGGCTTCACGCGCTACTTGATCGATAACTTCACTGAATTGTAATAATTTAATGGCGAGCGTTTTTTCTTGCTCAGTGTTAATAATAATATTTTGTGTGAGGGATTCAGGTGTAACACCTGCTTTGCGAAAAATACTTTGCACTCGTGTAAAGGCATATTGTAAATAGGGCGCAGTATTGCCTTCAAAGCTGAGCATAGATTCCCAACTAAAAATATAATCGTTGGTGCGGGTTTTACAAAGGTCTGCATATTTCACCGCGCCAATACCAACCTTGCGCGAAATTTCGGCAATTTCAGTTGCGCTTAATTCGGAATTTTTTTCGCTAACGACAACGCCTGCACGCTCAACGGCTTCAATTAATAGTTCAGCGAGTTTTACCGTTCCGCCAGTGCGAGTTTTAAAAGGTTTTCCATCACTGCCCATCATGGTGCCGAAGGCTAAATGCTCAAGGCTTACATTGTCTGCGACAAATTTTGCTTTGCGGGCGAGGGTAAAAACTTGTTGCAGATGCAGCGATTGGCGTGCATCAATAAAATACATAATGCGATCAGCCTTAACCACATTACTGACACGATAGCGTATCGCCGCTAGATCGGTAGTCGCATATAAAAATCCGCCATCTTTTTTTTGAATAATCACAGGTGATGGGTTGCCATCTTTATCCGCAAGCTCGTGCAAAAATACAACTTGAGCGCCTTCACTTTCGCTGGACAAACCTTGGCCTTGTAATTCTTTCACTACTTCAGAAAGGTCTTTGTTGTAAGAGCTTTCGCCACGTACATCCTCGTCTTTTAAAGTGACGTTAAGTTGTTTGTAAATTTGTCTACAATGGCTTAAAGAAACTGCTCTGAAGAAGTCCCATTTCTCGCGCATTTCAGCGTCACCAGATTGCAAACGTACAACATAGTTACGAGCTCGATCGGCAAAGGCTGCATCGTCATCAAAGTGTTTTTTGGCTTGTTGATAAAACACTTCTAAATCTTTTAGTGATACGTCATTTCTATTGTTTAATTGTTCTTCCAGCTCGGCAATGAGCATTCCAAATTGCGTCCCCCAATCTCCGACATGATTTTGGCGAATAACATTGTGGCCTTGAAACTCTAATAGTCGCGCCAGTGCATCGCCAATAATGGTGGAGCGCAAATGCCCAACGTGCATTTCTTTAGCGAGATTGGGGCCAGAATAATCGATCACCACATTTTGTGGCTCGCTGACAGTCGCGATATTTAAGCGGGTATCAGTTTGTGCGTTAGCAATTTGTTGGCCGAGCCATTCAGGATTTAAATCAATATTGATAAAACCGGGGCCAGCGATTTCTATTTTTGTCGCGATTCCTTCATTTTCTAATTCCGGCGTCAAAGCTGCCAGAATTTTTGCGGCGAGTTCGCGTGGGTTGGTGCCCATGGCTTTGGCAGCGCCCATGGCACAGTTGGCCTGATAATCGCCAAAGCCTGCTTTTTTGCCAGGAGCTATTAGCGCAGGTAAGTCTGCAGGAATGCCGCAGGCGTGCATGGCGTGAAGAACTTTGGCGTTTAATAATTCGCGGATATTCATAACAATAAATTCAATTATCAAAGTGGAATGGGGGCGAATTGTACCTGTCGGCCGAGGGCTATGCCATCTTTCGCGAGCACCTATGCCATCATTCGTGAGCGCCGGTGTCATCTTTTGCCAGTGCTCGTGAGGATGGCTATACTCTTCACACATTCTCCCCCTGCTACCTTCAATAACCATAAGGATAACGACATGATTACGAGCCCCATTGCAGAAGTTTTGGTGCGGCAAGATGAGCGCGTGTGTTACATCAACCTTAATCGTCCCGAGCGCAAAAATGCATTATCGTTGGCTATGTATGCTGCGCTCGCCGATGTAATCATTGCGGCGAATGCAGACGTTAATGTGCGGGTGTTAGTGTTGGCTGGTACCGACGATTTTTTTACCAGTGGTAATGATCTACTGGATTTTATGAATGACCCGGTTATTCGCGATGATCATCCGGTTGTGCGTTTTATGCGTGCCTTGCAAGACTCGGAGAAACCAGTAGTGGCTATTGTGCGTGGCCACGCAATCGGCATTGGCACTACGTTATTGTTGCATTGCGATCTGGTGTATGCGGCGAGCGATGCGCGTTTGCAATTGCCATTTGTAAATCTTGGCCTCTGCCCTGAATACGCCAGTAGTTATTTGTTGCCGCGTTTGCTGGGGCATCAAAAAGCAGCTGAATTATTTCTGTTGGGTAAAGCATTTTCCGGCGCGGATGCTGCCCAGTTGGGATTGGTAACCGCCTCGGTGCCTTGGGATGAATTGACGGTGTATGCCAAAGAAAAAATTGCTGCACTCGTGGCGCAACCACCTGCTGCCGTAAAGCGTACCAAGGCATTATTAAAGCAAACTAATCGCGTTTCTGTTGAGGCAGCATTGCAAGCTGAGTTTAGTGGTTTTGTTGAAGGTTTACACTCTGAAGAATGCAAAGAATCTGTCACCGCATTTTTTGAGAAGCGTGCGCCGGATTTTTCAAGATTTTAAAATAAAAGTCACGATTTTAAAATAAATGTCACTGTTTTAAAAATAATGTCACGATTTTAAAATAAATTTTTATGGTAAATATTATGAATTCATCTTTTGATTTTCAAAACAAAAATGTTCTTGTTGTTGGCGGTACCAGCGGCATCAATCGCGGTATTGCGGAAACCTTTGCGAAAGCCGGTGCGCGAGTCGCAGTAGTTAGTCGCTCACAAGAAAAAGTTGACGACACCATTCAATCTTTAAAAAATTGTGGTGCGGCTGATGCCAAAGGTTTTGCGGCGGATGTACGTCAGCCGGAAGCGATAAAAAATGGCATCGCCGAATTGCATAAAGCCTGGGGGGATTTTGCGGTAGTGGTTTCTGGTGCGGCCGGTAATTTTCCTGCCTTGGCAATGGGTATGTCGCCGAATGGATTTCGCGCAGTCATTGAAATTGATTTGCTCGGCACTTTTCATGTGATGCAAGCCGTGTATCCATTTTTGCAAAAACCGGGCGCATCCATCATTAATATTTCTGCACCGCAAGCCTTAATTCCGATGGTGGGGCAATCGCATGTGTGTGCAGCAAAAGCGGGTGTAGATATGATTACTCGCTCCTTATGTCTGGAGTGGGGTAGTGAAGGCGTGCGTATTAATTCAATTATCCCAGGGCCTATTGATAATACGGAAGGGATGAAACGTTTAGCGCCGACGGAGGCAATGCGTGCTGCAGTTATAAAATCGGTACCGTTGCAACGCATGGGTTCTACTAGTGATATTGCTAACGCTTGTTTATTTTTAGCATCTGATTTAGCAAGTTATATTACCGGTGCAATTATTCCAGTCGATGGCGGTTGGGCGCAGGGAGGAGCGGGAATGATGGGTGCTGGCTTGGCCGAGCTTTTTATACACACTAAATGATCATTTTTTTGTTTAAATTTCTCATGTGAATATTGCTCTGTCGGGCATCATTCACATGAGAAATAAATATTACTTAGCTTTTTAATTTCAGTTAGACTTTCAATTTTAGTTAGGTTTTTAATTTCAGCTATATTTTCTATTTTAGTTAGGTTTTTAATTTCAGCTATATTTTCTATTTTCAGTTAGTTGTCTTGAGCTTTTATCTCGACCCTTGTTGCGGTAAATATACCCATTTTTAATATGCCAAGTACGCTTACTTTCTGATTAGGCGCTAGCAAAATAAATTCTGCTTCGGTTAAACTTTCTCCGGTTATATTTTTTATTTCAGTTGTGCTCGTAGTCACTACACTGCGACCAAATATTCTAAAGCTATGCGGCTCCAGGTTAGTAATTAATCCTTCGTATCTTAGTTCCAGTTCATGTTGATCATCTAATTTACCGCGGGCTATTTTGGTAGCAATAAATTCCGTAGGTGTAGAGTATCCAGACACTTTCACAAAATTACCAACATGAATATCTGCAAAATTAAATCGCCTTAAATTGTCGTCACTGTTATCTTCGTACGCGGTTGTGGCGGTAGTTTTAATCACCGCATCCGAAATTTGGAAACTGCCAGTGTTGATAGCACCCGGGATAAGGGCAGATACATTGCTCACCTCCCCAACAATTTCATTCGTCACTCGCAAATGAAACTCAATATGTTTAGCTACTAATTGTCCGGAACCATTAATAGCCCCATTAATTTTTAATGAACTGCCTAGCATTAAGTTAATTTGAGCACCATTTTCATAGGTTGTTTGGCCATTAGTGCCGCAGGCTATACCAGCAATATCGAAATCGTTGCTGGAACTAAAGCGTGTAATAATACCTTCAATGTCAGCACTTTTTATTTCGCTGGAAAAGTCGGTTTGTAAGTGAGTCATGGCTTGCACTTGAAACACACCATTAGTATCTAAGGTACCAGCTGCGCTCACCAACAAGCCATTTTTAACGCGGTTATTGTCAAAAGCAGTGAGTGAAGCTGCGCTGTAATTAATCGTTAATTGATTCAACGTGAAAGTAAAATTGGTTTCGTTAAGGTTGCTGACGTAACCCATTATTTGGTGAGATTTTAACGGTGCCAACTCAATTCGTGTGGCGGTTACCATGTTATTGCCATCGAAATGACCGCTCACTAAAATGACGTCGCTAACTTTTAATCCATCAAGATAATTAGGGCTAATGGCTACATCAAATACCGTTGCATTGGTGATTTGTACTGTTTGTCCAAGCAATATAAGTTGTTCTTTTTGTAAATCAATTTGTGTAATGTTACCAACTAGGTTGGGGTGGAATTCAATAGTTGTGGCGTTACCTGTGCCATCAGTATTTAAAGTGCCGGTAACTTTAACTTGATAGCCTGTGTGCAAATTGTCTTCCAATTGCAGTTGGTCGTTGATAAGAATTTTGGCTTTGCCCGAGTGATAACGTACGCCGTTAACAATAACGCTGCCGAAGCCATTGACCGTGCCGGATGCCGAAGTAATAGGTGCGCCACTACCATCAATGCCCGCAAGACTGCCGTTGCTGCTACCGCCGCAACCAATCAGGTAAGTACTCAACAATAATGCCAGCAGTACTAATAGAGTTACATGCATTAACCTATTCATGCTTATCTCCTTTTGTGGCGGTTGCAGTTGCGGTATCGGCATTGAGTTTATTTGTGGCAGCTTCATTTGAAGTGACTTCCTGCGGAATTATATTTTCAATTAAATAAGCGCCAACGCCGAGGCGAATGCTAGGCTTCGTGGTTACATTATTGGGGTCAATTGGTTGCTCGTGGGCCGTTAACCATGCATCTACTTTTTCTAAAAACGCCTGGCCTTCTAGTTCAACAAAAGCGCGAAATGCACTAGCAGTTTCCGGTGACATTTGCGTATTACTCGCCCGTCGTTCAAAGTGTAGCTGTTTATTTTTAGTATCGTTGGATTTGTATAGATTGTGATGCAGTGTGTTACCTAAATCGTGAATAACACTGCCTGCACGTAATAGGGCACCGGGATCAGATTGTGCGGGTACAAAATAACGTTTTAGAACACACAAATTTCCTGTGGTATCGTTTTCAATCATATGGTTATTTTTTAATTCTTTAAGCAGCGCGCTTGCGGGCATGTCGCCACCATAACGACGTGCGAGCTGCGCAAAACTAGGTAAATCGCCATCTACAGGTATGCTTAAAGGTTTTCCATCTTTACCAATAAAATCTGTGTCTTGATGCCAGCCGGAAAGAACGCGGGTAAGACGGTCTTGACTGTGCTGTGTCGTTTGGCTTTCATCGTTGTTTTGCCAGGATTCTTTTATGCGCGCTGCTTCTTTGCGATCTATGCCGGTGAGCAGAGCAATGCGTGAAAGATTGGTGGGGCGACCACGAATACCAAATTCTTGCGAGGCAACTTGCACATAAATATTTTTGCAAAGTGTTGTGAGTTCTTTGTGAGTAATGCCGTTGCGCAACAGTATCCCAACGATCGGCTCCATGAGCTTTCGACATGCGGATAATGCTGTTTCTTTTGCTGTTGGCATTAATAGATCCGGAAAAATAGGTTTACTTTTTGGCAGTGAAATTTATCAGAAATAACATCTCTTGAGGTAAAAATCTCCGCCAGACAACACAATGTATTGGCTGGCGGAGTAAGTATTTAAATCATAGTTTAAGCTTAAATAGTAGACGATGAGCTTGAAGCAACGGAGCTCGATAAATCACCATGACTGGCTGCAACAGAGCTTTCGTGTGAAACACTAGAGCTATCGTGAGAAACGCTAGAGCTATCATGAGAAACGCTAGAACTTTCGTGAGAGACATTTTCCGATGCGCTGCTTGAAGCTTCTGCACTGGAGCTTGAGTCATGTTCTTCAACTTCGTGTTCATCTACTTCAAGTTTAATTTCACGGGCGATAAATTCATCGTGTTCAATCACGCCTTTCACTTCCACTTTCAGGCCAACGGCTCCGCTCAAAAATGCTGAAAGATTATCGAACCCAGTGATCACAGTATTGGCGGTAACTTTGATATTGTGCCCAGCTATTTTAAGCATCATGTCAGTTACAGATTCGATGGTGCCACTCACTTCAACTTTGAAACCGTGGGGATCTTTTTCGGACGGATTATGGCGTTCAACACGAGTGGCTATAATACGGTCAGGCGTGGTGGTCGTGCCCACAATTTTATAACCGCGCACATCAATAAAGTCGCCTATAAGTAAATCTTTCAAGCTAAATAAGCGCACGTGAGAAGTACTACGGTCATTAAAGCTGGTGTCAACCGTAACAGCAAAGGTAACGCCGTTCAGCGCAAAAGTATTATTGCTAAGATCTATGGCGGTGATTAAACCTTCATCTTCAACTTTAGGCATAAAGTTAAGTTTAATATTGGTGGCTACCAAGTTGTGGTCAGCATCAAGTTTGCCATGCACTCTTACCATAATCTCGTTAGCCAAATTAGTGGCTGCACCACCCTCAAATTTTCTGTCTCCGTTGATGAGTACATTGACTTCGCCGAGCGAGAAACTTGTATTGGCAACCAAAGCGCTCACCAAACCACTCATTTCTACGTTTACATGAAGATCAATATCTTTATCGTGTTTCAGATCAAGTGGGCTAGCATGCACATTGCCAACTGCCACGAAAACATCCATAACAATACTGCCATGAACACGAACTCTCATGCCGTTTGCAAGGGTTTTGTTAGGTAAATCGTTGATGGTGGCTTTGCTGTAATCGATGCTGGTGCCATTAATCGTAAAAGTCATTGCGGTGGTATCGAGATCAGCAACTATACCTGCCAGTAGCATTTCAGTCGCCGCTACACCTGTTTTTACTTCAATGCGTGTTGCTACGAGTTTGCCATCGGCGTTGGTATAGCTACTCACCTTAATCACATCACCTACTTTAAGGCTTGCTGCAGTGAGGCCGTCTTCATAAAAAGTGTCGGCATTGATAAGAATACTTTGGCCTAGCGCAACCAAAATGCCGTTGGTCAAATCAATGCTGTCGATAGGGCCGCGCAGTTGTGATTCTCCCTCTAACTTGGTTGCCTTTCCATGGATACCATCGGCATCGACGGTACCGGTAATCCGGACCATTTGCCCAACACCCAATTCAGATTCTACGTGCGAATCGCCATCGACATCGATATTGGCATCTTTTACGTCAAAATGAACACCGTTAACAACCACGCTACCAAAGCCAGTCACCATGCCTTGCGCGATAGTGGTTGTTGTCTTTGTAGTGGTTGGAGTGGTAGACGCTGTTGACCCGCTACCGCCACCGCAGGCGCTCAGTGAGGCTGCTATAGCTATAGCCAAATAGGGAGTGTATTTCATAATGATAACCTCTGTTGAGATAAAGTGAGTTGATCGGACATTTCATAACAGTAACAATATCCTACATTTGGTAATATAACAACCATATATGGAGATGTATAGTTGTTTGATTAAGTTTATGGAAGCTGGCGACATAAGGTAATTTAACGCGATTAAATGGTTTGTTTTTGCTGAGCTGACACTGACATTTGTCAGTACTAGACCTCTGTCCTGTTATTGCTACCTTGACAGACCATTTGGTCTGTTGGTATCTTCATTCTCCAGACCAAATGGTCGGTTAAGTCATAAAATCCATGCATTACTGAGCGCTGCGGTTTTAATTCAAGTTGCGGTTTTAATTCAAGAGTAGGAATTCATCATGCGTCATTCGCAAAAATCTCGTTCAATCCCACGGATGTTCATCACCTTAAGCCTGTTTGCCTTGGGCGTAATGTTAGCGGGTTGTGCAAAACCCCCTGAAGTAGCTGAGGACGTTCGCCCGGTGCGTGCGATTCAGCTTACGGCCAGCCAGCAGCAGGTGATGGCGGAATACGCGGGCAATGTGCAGCCGCGGGTTGAGGCGCGTATAGGCTTTCGTGTGAGCGGCAAGATCAGTGCGCGTAAAGTGGATGTAGGTACCCTGGTAAAAGCAGGGCAGGTATTGATGCAGCTTGACCCCGCTGATTTGCGTTTGGCGCAAGTGCAGGCAGAAGGTAATTTTAAAGCAGCGCAATCCAATTTTGAGTTGGCGAGTAATGAACTAAAACGCTATCAAGAGCTGCGCAAAACCAATGCGATTAGCCAATCTATGTTTGATGCAAAGGTGACGGCAGTGGCGGCGGCGCAAGGTGGTTTTGAGCAGGCACAAGCACAATTGAAAGGCCAATCTAATCAAGCGGCTTACGCAAATCTAGTTGCCACGGGTAATGGTGTAGTAACCGCGATCAACGCTGAAGTGGGGCAAGTGGTAAGCGCTGGTATGCCAGTCGTTCAGGTGGCACAGCTGGATGAAATGGAAGTGGTGGTAGGTATTCCTGAAAATAATGTGGATATCATCAACCATGCCAATAGCATACAAATTCATTTGTGGGCTAATCCACAGGAAGCTATAACGGGAAAAATTCGCGAGCTATCACCTATGGCCGATCCGGCAACACGTACTTTTACCGCCAGGATTTCTATTGTTAACCCCTCTCCAAAACTAGCCGCCAGTATAAAAATGGGTATGACGGCCAATGTGCAATTTGCCTTGACTACGCCAAGTGCTTTTATAAAAGTGCCACTCACCGCATTGTTTCAGGATAAGGGCGTGACTTCGGTGTGGCTTGTTGAGCAGGGCGTTGTGAAATTAGTGCCGGTGCAAATTGTTGGCGTGAGCGGCAATGATTTGTTGTTGGCTTCAGGTGTAACTGCTGGTCAAACAGTGGTGACGGCGGGTGTGCATTTATTAAAGCCCGGACAGCGCGTTACGATTTTGGAAGAGTTGGTAAAAACAGAAACCAATAACGAATCTTATTTAACGGCACAAACGTTATTGAAAGCTACGCCGGTTATTGATAATTCATCTCCGGCTAAAAGTGGCATTGCGAAAATAGGAATAACAAAATGAAGGAGCAATTACCGCTTAAAGAAACCTTTAACTTATCACGCTGGGCGCTGGAACACATTCCCCTTATTCGTTATTTAATGGCCGCATTATTGATTGGCGGCATCATGAGTTTTTCACAGCTTGGGCAAGATGAAGATCCGCCATTTACTTTTCGTGCGATGGTGGTGATTGTTAAGTGGCCGGGTGCAACAGCATTACAAGTGGCCGAACAAGTTACGGATAAGTTAGAAAAAACGTTGCAAGAAACACCTTACATTGATCGGTTACAAAGCTTTTCTAAACCTGGTGAAACTACCATTATTTTGCAATTGGCTGGCTCAACTTCGGCGAAGGATACGAATGCATCCTGGTATCAAGTGCGCAAAAAAGTTAACGATATGAAAATGACTTTGCCGCAAGGTGTCATAGGGCCATTTTTCAACGATGAGTTTGGTGATACCTACGGTTCTATTTTTGCACTTTCGGGTGATGGATTTACTTACGCCGAATTAAAAGACTATGCCGACTTAGTGCGCCAACAATTATTGCGCGTGCCTCTGGTCGCAAAAGTTGAACTATTGGGTGAACAAGATGAAAAAATTAATATCATTTTTTCACACAAGAAGTTTGCGCAGTTAGGCATATCGCTTGAACAAATTGTGCAGCAAATCAATGTGCAAAATTCTGTTGAGTCTACAGGTGTCTTAAGTACGGATTCTGACAATGTGCAAGTACGTGTTACCGGTGCATTTAAATCCATTGCTGATCTTGAAAACTTAAGTTTGCGAGCGCAAGGCACTACGTTTCGCTTGGGTGATTTTGCACAAATAAAACGGGAGTATATTGACCCACCCAAAAGTAAAATGCGTTACAACGGTAAAGAAGTCATTGGTCTCGCAATTTCCATGCAGAAAGGCGGCAATATTATTGAGTTAGGTGAAAGCTTATTAAAAACGGCAAATGAGATTAAACAAAAGTTACCTGTTGGTATTGAATTGGAGCGCGTTGCTGATCAGCCTAAAGCTGTTGCCCGGTCGGTGAATGAATTTTTAGGCACATTAATAGAAGCGCTGATTATTGTTTTAGCGGTTAGTTTTATTGCCTTGGGATTTCATAAAGATGAGCAAGGCTTTCATATTGATTTTCGCCCTGGCTTAGTTGTAGGTTTGACCATTCCCTTGGTGTTGGCCATTACTTTTTTGTTTATGCATATTTTTGATATTAATCTGCATAAAATTTCATTGGGTGCATTAATCGTTGCGCTCGGGCTATTGGTAGACGATGCCATCATTGCTGTGGAAATGATGGTGCGAAAAATGGAAGAAGGTTTTTCGCGTTTTGATGCGGCGACTTTCGCTTATAGTTCAACCGCTATGCCTATGCTCACTGGAACTTTAATTACGGCTGCCGGATTTTTGCCAATTGGCCTCGCAAAGTCAGACGCTGGTGAATACACGTTCTCAATGTTTTCGGTGAATGCTTTAGCGCTACTAATATCCTGGTTGGTCGCTGTAATATTTACGCCTTATATTGGTTATTTGTTGTTGAAAGTGAAACCGCATGCGGCCAATGAGGTGCCACATGAGTTATTTGATTCGCCGTTTTATACCAAATTCAGAGCGTTAGTGAATTGGTGTGTGGAATTTCGTAAAACGACTATTGTTATCACCATTGCAATTTTTGTGTTGGGTTTGCTTGGTTTTAAATTTATCGAGCAACAATTTTTTCCGGATTCAACGCGTCCGGAGTTGATGGTAGAAATGTGGTTGCCTGAAGGTTCTTCTTATGCTGCAACTGAAGCGCAAGCCAAAAAATTTGAGAATTTTATTAATCAACAAGCTGGCGTTGAAAGTGTCACCAGTTATGTCGGTATTGGTAGCCCGCGGTTTTATTTGCCACTTGAAGAAATTTTTCCGCAGACCAATATTGCGCAAATTGTAGTCTTACCGAAAGATAGCAAGGCGCGTACCATATTGCGGCAAAAAATTATTGATCTATTCAAAACCAATTTTCCAGAAGTTCGCGGGCGTGTAAAGTTTTTGCCTACTGGGCCTCCGGTGCCGTACCCAGTTCAATTTCGGGTGACAGGTATAGAATTTGCCAAGGTGCGTGCGATTGCGGATCAAGTGAAAGAGATAGTACGTGAAAATAAAAATACATTAGGTGTCAATGACAACTGGAATGAATCCGTAAAAGTATTGCGACTGGATTTGGATCAAGAAAAATTACGTGCCTTGGGCATGAGTTCAGAAACGGTAATGCGTGCCGCTAATATTATTTTATCGGGCGCAACTGTCGGACAATATCGTGAAAAAAATCGACTTATTGATATTGTTGTGCGGCAACCTTTGGATGAGCGTTCTACTATCGAAAAATTAAATGATACTTATTTGCCGACAGCGAGTGGTAAATCGGTTCCACTTTCACAAATTGCTCGTGCGCAATTTGTATGGGAGCCAGGTATCGTATGGCGCGAAAGTCGTGAATGGGCTATCACCGTTCAGTGCGACGTGTTAGACAGTGTTCAGGGTGCAACAGTCTCGCATCAAATTGAACCGGAGCTAGCGCAACTCATAGCGTCTTTACCTATTGGTTATAATATTAAATTAGCCGGTGCTGCTGCTGACAGTAGTAAAGCAGAAAAATCAATTTCGGCTAATGTACCTTTGGTTATTTTTATTATTTTCACCTTGTTAATGTTGCAGTTACAAAGCTTCTCGCGTTCGCTGTTGGTATTTTTAACCGGCCCTCTAGGGCTTGCGGGCGCGGCACTGGCACTGTTGATTTTGCAGCGGCCATTTGGTTTTGTCGCACAACTAGGTGTGATTGCATTGTTCGGTATGATTGTTCGCAACTCGGTTATTTTAATTGATCAAATCGAACAGGATATTTCGAGCGGCACTGCGCCATGGGATGCTGTAGTGGAAGCTGCTGTGCGGCGTTTTCGTCCTATTGTGTTAACGGCAGCAGCAGCGGTGCTGGCAATGATTCCATTATCTAATTCCGTATTCTGGGGCCCTATGGCGGTGGCAATTATGGGCGGGTTGATTGTTGCCACAGGATTGACGCTGTTATTTTTACCTGCGCTGTACGCAGCCTGGTTTAAAGTGGAGAGAAATCAGGTGCCACGCAATTAATCAGTGAAACGAAAGTAATTCTGCAGGGTGTATAGAGTTTTATCTAATTCACTCTGCAATTTTTTAAATAATGAACTGTGAAATATAAATGAATACACAACTTAACAGTGAACTTGTTGCTCCAACTGCACGCGAGCGAATATTGCAGGCTGCGCATGAAGAAATGTATGAGCATGGTTTTCAGGGGCTACGTATTGATGCCGTATTGAAAAAAACACAGTTGGCAAAAGGTGCACTCTACCATTATTTTCCTAATAAGTTAGCCTTGGGTTACGCAGTGGTGGATGAATGTATTATGGGTTATTTCCAACAAAACTGGCATGCATCCTTAAGTGCTTCCCTCGATCCTTTGCAGGCTTTAAAAGATTTCTTTCAAAAAAAATGTGATGAAGTAAAAAGCGGCGAGTGCGCTAACGGTTGCCCGTTAAGTAATTTAATGCAAGAAATGTCCACCCTCGATGAAGGCTTCCATCACCGCTTGCAAACGGTAATGGTGAATATCGTTACCACTGTTGCCATAGCGCTTCATCAGGGTCAATTGGATGGAATAGTTCGCAAAGATATTAACCCGCAAAAAATTTCTCCGTTTTTGCTAAGCAGTTATCAAGGCATTATGGGTGCGGCAAAATGTACGCAGTCAACCGAATTGATGGTGGAATTATTTGATACGCTAGGGGAATATGTGGATTCGTTACGTGCGCCGGCACAATAAAGTTTTTAATGCATAATTTTTTTTCGTGAGTATTAATCCCGTAACTTGCGCGACACACTTTTCTTGCTTTTAGTGTCCAATTTGCTCCAATACTGGAATTCGTCTTCGTAAACTTCGCTATCAATATCCATTACACGAGCTTGCAGTCGCTCTTGCACATCTGCAACGGCTTTGTTGTAAATGCTCGGGCCAATTTCAGCAAGAATAAAATCCAGTAATAACTCCGCGCCGAGTTTGCCAATATTTTCTTCCATATTAGTGGAAAAGTAACGCTCGATTGAAGTTACAGATTGTTTGCGCGCTTCATTTGAAATTTTGATGGTCATTTGTAGTGTTTGTCTTTTTACGTTTTTGGATGGATTTATTCTTTTGCTCGCAAAAAATAAACCCGCGCAAGGCGGGTTATTTCTTATATCTACTGATTAAATAAAAACTCCATCAGCGCTTTTTGTGCATGTAGCCGATTCTCGGCTTCCTCCCAAACTACCGCATCCGGTGCGTCCATTAATTCTGCGCTGACTTCTTTGCCGCGATACGCAGGTAAGCAGTGCATAAAAAGGGCATCGCGATTGGCGTGGCTCAAAAGTTCGCTGTTGACTTGATAGCCGTAAAAAATTTTCTCGCGTTGTTTCTTTTCATCTTCCTGACCCATAGATGCCCAGGTATCGGTAACAATTAAATCGGCACCGGTTACGGCATCTTGCGGGCTATTGGCGATGATGACGCGGTCTTTACATTTTTCGAGCATGTGATCCCAAGGTTCAAAACCTTTGGGAGTGGCAATGCGCAATTGAAAATCGCACAACGCTGCAGCTTGCATGTAGCTTTGGCACATGTTGTTGCCATCGCCCACCCAAGCCACAGTTTTGCCGGCAAGTGAACCGCGATGTTCAACAAACGTTTGAATGTCGGCCAGCAATTGGCAAGGGTGGTGATCATCCGTTAAACCATTGATGACTGGCACGCGTGAATATTCTGCGAAGCGTTCAACTGTGGCATGTGCAAAGGTTCTGATCATCA
>JAYTSJ010000058.1:0-3713 GCA_043745725.1 Gammaproteobacteria bacterium
TACCACGAGTCAAGCCATTTACAATGATCAAGGGGTATTGTTACTTGCCCAAGGTGCAGACCTTAACGAAAAACGCGCGCAAATTCTTCTTCAACATAAACTAATGAAACCACTGGAACACTGTATTGGTATTGCCAGTAGTTTTGATGCCAAACAACTATTCGCATTATTAAATAAATTTGCTAATGATGTACCAGGATTGCTCGCAGTTACCGATAACGAGGATTATCAAAAATCACTGCGTAGCGCCTGTTTATTCTATGAAAAATTTCCACTATTGCAGCAAAACTTAACCGTGTTAGCACTACGCGCACCGGCGATATATTTTCAAGGAATTTTTTGTGCCTTAGCAGGTTTGGCAATCGCCCTCAAATTAGACTTAAGCCCTAAAGAACAACAAACAACTTTTATCGCAGGCTTATTTCATGATATAGGATTTTTATATTTAGCTCCGGAACTTCGCGAAAAAACTCAGGGTTTTACCAGTGAGGAATGGAAAGCACTTCAAGCCCACCCCATTATCGCCCAACGTTTTCTTAATTATGTACCTGACTTACCAAAAGAAATAGGTATTGCTATTATTGACCATCATGAACGTATCGATGGCACCGGTTATCCAAGACATATTTTTGGCGATAAGTTAACTCCAGCCAGTCAAATTATTGCAGCCTCAGATAATATTCTCGTTAACTATCACCGTTACAAAGATTATGGCATCCATACTCATACCTTATTATTAATAGCACTGAAGCTGAGCGATAACATTTATTTTGAACCTGTTTATAATGCCACACTGGTTTTACTTAAATACACACCCGAACCCACCACTCACATTACGCAATCAGTATCAATTGAAAAATTATTAACACATCAAAAAATGCTGCAAAAACAATTTGAATACGTAAAACTGCTTGCACAACAACTCAATATAAACTCAAAAAACCCACAAGTTCGCTCTGTTAATGCCGTGATGGGAAGGCTTGCCATCGCCATTATTCGCAGCGGCATCTTACAACCAGAGCAAATTACCTGGCTCGAAACGTTTACCACTGGTCTTACGCCAGAACAGCATATGTCACTTGCAGAAGTCAGTGTTATGCTCGACCAAATTTTTGACCAGTTAGTACATCTCAAAAATTTAATGGAGCGCATTGTTGAGAATATTCCTCAGACCGAGAGCCAATTCAAAGAAGAAGCCGAACTAACGTTAAGCCATATTGTGTTAAATGCAATGACTTCAAGATAACTGCTTGTTACAATCTGTCAAATCACCTACAAAATCTCCTATTATGAATACTTGGCACATCAATACAATCAACAACAAAACTAACCACACCACTGAGTTTCTATCAGCTGAACGAGCTGACTTAAAATTAGCCGTTGAGGCCTGTGCAGGAAAAGCAATTAGTTTACTGGAAGACAATATTCAAGATGAATCTCTCTACCTTTTATTTGAATGGAGCCCAGCCTACTCCACTTTAACGGTAGTATTAACCGATGGAAGTAAACAAAAAGATGCGCCGCATTGTGTCATTGGTGTATTTTCAGAATTAGAGACTAGATTAAGCCAACTCGCTCAACCTGCACGAATAGAACAAACACATGCTGATAGCGAATTAATTAAATTTTGGCTGTATGATTATTTAACAACTTGCACTGCATTTTTTAAATTTTCATTAGTCGCTATTTTCCATAGAAGTTCGCGAGACAACTCCGAACTGTTATAGCTTTCCGTGTAAAAATATTTTCGCTAATGTTTTTACAATCACACTATACCTATCGTAGGGATTAACTTATGAACTACTATCGTAATAGCTTAATATTAATTGGTATGCCAGGCTCGGGGAAAAGCACCTTAGGATTATTATTAGCTAAAGCATTGCAAAAGGACCTCGTGGATACCGACACCTTAATCCAAATAAGAAAAGATAACACACCACAAAACATTTTGGATGAGCAAGGGTATTTAGGATTTCGGGAAATTGAAGAAGAGGTGTTATTAAATGCGCACTACCCCAACCATATTATAGCGACGGGTGGCAGCGCGGTGTACAGCGAAAAAGCTATGCATCACCTTAAACAATTTGGGCCTATTATATTTTTAGACGTTACCCTGCCTGAATTATTAAATCGCATTCACAATATTGATACTCGCGGAATTACTCGACAGCCCAAGCAAACGTTTGCTGACTTATTCGACGAGCGCCGCCCCCTCTATGAAAAATACGCGGATGTTACTATTGAGTGTAACAATAAGACAGTTGAAAAAATTATCGACGAAATTATTTATCAAGAAGGCGAAGGGTTTGCCGAAAAAGATGCCTAATAAATTAAGGTCGCCTTGAAAAGCGGCCTTAATTTATTATTTAGCATTAGGCTCAGTAGTATGTTGCGGTGGTTCACCTTCAGGCTTTGTTCCAGTTCCCCGCAAACGAACCAACATTTTTAATAGATCAAACCAAAATGGGGCGCCAAATAATGAAGCTGAAGCTGTCACTAGCCAGCCAACAATTGCCGATGGATCTCTAAGCATTGACAACGTAAAGTTATCACACCAGCCTATGGGTAAAGTCTGCAATTGCGTATAAGCATCAGTGACAAGCATTGGATTTGTTGTGGGTATACTAAGCTGCGCAATAAGAGCCGGATGTAACCAAAGAGTTTTGAATAACTGCACAGAATTAATATTAAAAACGACTGCTATTACAAATGCGATAACAAAACACCATATTTGCGATTGTTTTTTGTAAGCACCGGAAACTCGCCCCATACCCGAATCAAACCAGGTCGCCAATTCATGTTGGAATCGATTGAGATCGCCCTTAACTTTTTGATGTAAACTCCGCAACAGACTACGTAGCTGCTCGTCTTTCACCGCATCAATATCTGCACTCAAGTTTTCAAAATTACCTGGCACTTCTTGAATAGAATGGATAAGTGCCAATGCGAAATTTTTAGAAGGAATATACGCCGGCTTATTTTTAATGTCCTTTATATTTAACGCTACTCCGGTACCTAGCGGATGAGCTAATAGATCATTGTAAATATTGAGTAGTAATGCCTCACCGCTACCGGATTTTGCATTTAACAAATGCGTCAATCCACACAGCAACGTTTTAGAGCGCAGATCTAACCATGAAGCTATAGCTTCATAAGTTGAGCTAGCGATTAGCGCTACTGAGGCGTAACAAAAGATGAGGCCAATGGCCACTTCAAGAACAGTACTGTTAAACATAAATCACCTATATTACCCTATGAAATAAACTTGACTACGTAAGACACAAACCCACATTAAACCTACACAAGTAAGTCACATGGATGGCGTCAATTCCCTCAACTATGCTTCACTACTAAATTACTATTACTTTTACATCTCTTACTTTTACATCTCTTACTTTAGCGCTTACTTATACTTATGCCAGTATTATTCCATTATACCGCTATGAAAACGAAACTCTGAATCCACACTTTCAATCAGTGTTTTCTCTAATTCAAGAAATAGTTTGATACGTTCCGAAATATCCTCATCACCCGCAGCCTTACAGGCAAGATCCAGATAATCTTCATAGTGGCGCGCCTCTGATTTAAGCAGAGACAAATAAAAACCCTTTAGTTCATCATCTAAATGCGGCGCCAGTTTCGCAAAACGCTCGCAGGAACGCGCCTCAATAATCGCACCCACAATTAAAGTATCGACAAACCGTGCTGGCTCG
>JAYTSJ010000059.1:0-28422 GCA_043745725.1 Gammaproteobacteria bacterium
CCCACTCCACCTATAGAGGGGAAATAAAGATGAAACCAACAATGAGCATGGCGTTGAATAAAGAACACTTAGATCAGTTGTTGCTTGAATATTACAAAGCTAGAAGTGAGCTGCTTGGTGAATTGCTAAATCAAAAAATGGGAATTAAAAATTTTAGATCAGGAGGCTTTGTAAACAAAGACTGCGACATGACTTTGATCAGTTTTGAAATGCCGATAACCAGTGCGAAAATAATGCTTGGCAAGTTCTAGTGAATATAACAGCAATATAACCCCATCCATTAACCGTGGCGACAAGTGAGGAATAAGATGGTCGATATGATTGCATTTGGAAAAATAGAAAACTTTAGCGAGGGATGGGGCGTTGTTTCTTACAATACTGAGAAAAGCCATTTTTGGAAACGCGATGCCTTTCCATCATTAACTAGCGCGAGAAGGGCTTACTCTAAATGCGGTTTAGCAAACCACATCAGCGACACATTCCCAATGCTGAACGCAGGTAGTTTTCCACACTGCAAAAAGTGCAAGCAAATTGAAGGCGTTAAATAAAATGAGTGATAAATTCAAAGGTTTAGAGTTTGGCAAATACTGCACTATCGAGCAAAAACGATATGGCTGCGAAAATGAATTTTATCAGTACAAGGTTATTAACATTGGAAGTTCCAATTACTACCGAAAAGTTCCAGTCGATTTCAATGATTGTAAAAATCATTTTGGCGAAATCGTGCCAGTTGTAAAAGCAATATGCTGCGGTGTATCGGAAACAGAAGTAGAAACATTCAGGATTGAGGATGTTGAGCCTTGGTGCTGCGAAAAATACAGCAAAGATTACGCAATTAGAGCGTAACTGGAGAAATAAAATGGCCGGAAAACTGCAAACGATTGAGGGGTAATTGTAATGTTTTTAACAGCAGATGAATTATCGCAATACACCGGCTACAAACCGAATCAGCGCGCACGAATGTGCCGCTGGCTTGAAAGCAATGGAGTTAAGTATAAAGAAAACAGCTTAGGTTACCCTTCTGTTTTGCGATCCGAAATTGAACATAAAAATGAAACTTCATCAACTCCAAATTTAGCATGGCTGAGAAAAACTGCATGAGTCCGAAAAGAGGTAAGGAAAACAAGCTGCCTCACCGCGTGACGATGAAGCATGGCGCTTATTTTTACCTTAAGCCAATTATTAAAAATGGAAAATCAACAACGGAGTGGATTCATCTTGGTAAAACCGAAAAAGAAATGCATCTTAAATTGGCTGACTTAAAGGATGAGGGGGTTGGTTTAATGGGTGCAATTTTTGCGCGCTACGAACAAACAATTTTAGTTAAAAAAGCTAAAAATACACAAGAATCACAAATCAATCAGCTGGGCAGATTAAAGAAAGCTTTCGGCCATATGCGCCCTTCTGATATTCGCCCGCATCACATTGCGCAGTACCATGACATTGTTGGCGAGACAGCGCCTTACCAGGCTAACCGCGAGCTAGCTCTAATAACGCACGTTTTAAAGTATGCTGTTCGATGGGGGTATATTGACGATAATCCTGCGCGTGAGATACAGCGCTTCCCAGAGCACGCCCGTACCAGGCATGTATTCCATAAAGATTTCCTTGCGGTGGCTAGGCGTGCTCCATTATGGATACGAATACTTATGCATCTTGCCTACCTTTCTGGCCAGCGCAGAATTGATTTGCTGAGCTTGCAACGAAATCAATTATCAGAAAAAGGGATTTATATTCAACAAAGTAAAACCGGCAAAAAATTAGATATTTCTTGGTCGCCGCGTTTACGTATCGTGGTTTCTTATGCGCTTGCAAAATTACCACCGAAAGGAATTTCTTCCGTTTATGTAATTTGTGACGCGCAAGGTCAATGCAGAAAGGATGCAGCATTTACAACAGCGTGGACAAGACTAATGAACCAATGCATTGCGGAGGGGATTATTGATGAGAAATTTCAATTCAGGGATATACGCGCAAAAGCTGGTACAGATAGCGACGGAAAGCACCTTGGTCACCAGAGTGAGAAAACTTTAAATCGCCACTACAAGCGGCTTCCTGAGCGCGTAAAGCCCACTAATTAATTAATGCGAGTATTAAAATGAAATTTACACCAGAGCAGACCGAACAAAGAGGAATCTTAGCTGCAAAAATGAAGCGTGACGGGAAAACACTGAAAGAAATAGGCGCAGCTATTGGAGGTGTGAGCGTAGAGAGAGCTAGGCAAGTGGCGGTAGTTGGTGAGCGTATTTTAATTAGACTAGATATGCAAAAGTCACTACCTAATACTGTAAAACCCACAAATTAGTGTCTAATAGAGGAAATCACCACCAATGAAATCAATGACTTGCAAACCTTGTCTATTAGACAAAAAACACGTAACATATTGTTTCTGTTCGATTGTGCCACAGACTGTTAATCATTGGGTCGCTGGTTCGAGTCCAGCAGGCGGAGCCAAATTAAGATAAAAAGGCTGCATGAAAATGCGGCCTTTTTTATGCATATACACTTTTTATGCAACATAAGCTTTTGGCAATTCAGTCATCAGCCAAAAATTTCCTTAACCTATTGCGGAGATTCCCCATGTTTAAAGTTAACGAATACTTCAACGGCGCGGTTAAATCCATTGCGTTTCAAACTGAAACACTTCCTGCTACTGTTGGCGTGATGGCACAAGGTGATTATGAGTTCGGTACCAGCCAAAAGGAATACATGACAGTTGTGAGTGGCCGCCTGACAGTTATATTACCCGGTAGCGATATAGCTGAAACCTTTACACAAGGCCAAACTTTCATTGTTGCCGCTAACCAACGCTTTAAAGTGACTGCTGATGTAGAAACTTCTTATCTCTGCATGTATGAATAAACTGGTATGTATGAATAACTTGGCATTTGCAAATAATTTTACCGGTAACGCTCACTGCTAAAGTGCGCGTTACTATCTAAAGCGAATTGTTCAATTTTATAACTGCAATAGACGTTGCATTTCAGCCGGATCGTAACCACCAATCACCTCACCATGGATTACCACGACAGGTATACCTTGGCCATTCAAGCGATTGTATTGTGCTTTTCCCTCCGCAGAAGTTTCAATATCGTACTCCACAAAAGCGATTTTATTTTCTTTAAAAAATTCACGCGTCATTTTACAGTATCCACACCATGAGGTGCCATAGAGCACAACACCTTCCGGATGCATTGCGGAAAAATCAGGCGGTGGACTGAAAGCATTTTTGATTTGATTCCAGTGCTGAAATACGACTAACATCACCAGAAAAACAATAAATTTTTTCATTTTGAGGGAGACAGATTGCGGCAAGATGGAGGTATGAACTTTGGATCAACGGTTGTTTTATCCACACTTGCCGCCAACATTCCATCAGGAACTGCAGAGTAGCCACAAATCCACGACATAGGACTTTCCGGTGAACCTTTAACAACAACGGGCCTCACAGTAAGAATTTTATCTTTAATAGACGGATGCGCCTTACGGCCAAAGTGAATATGAAATGCACCGTTTTCCAGTTCAATTTTATCCACATAATTTCCAATTAAATATTCCGATTTAGGAATAGCAGCTTCAACATTATCTTTAGGAAAATTGAGCGTGGCTTTGAAGTAAGCAGTCACGCCTTTTTTATAGTCTTCAATTAAATCAAGCGACTCTAATACCTGTTTGCGCGCGATCGTAGGTTCTGCAGATGGCAATGCAAGCAAACTTAGAATAGCTATGAGAGAAACCACCACTAGCATTTCAATAAGCGTAAAGCCTCGATGATTGTGTAATGTTCGCATAGTAAAGCTTCCTTCAATGAAAAACGAAAACTGCAAAACCAATTAACGAATAAATTTAGCCGCATACCAACAGCTGGCCTGTAATTCATAGCCCTGCTCTTTTGCCCATTTTATTCCAGTACGCACCAATTTTTCTGCCAAACCTTTGCCCCGAAATTCTGGCGGTACAAAAGTGTTGTTAAAGTCGATCACAATAATATTGCTATTTTCTTTTTCAAACAGCCGGTATTGCAAAATGGCTTCTGCACCATCCACCTTTAATAGAAAACACTTTTTCGATGGATTATGAACAATTTGTTCCATTGCCAAGCTCACCGCAGTTTAAATTAAATACCTCGCCGCAAACAGCGAGGTATATTTTTGTTCCAAAAATCTATTTCGTGGCAAGCCAAGGGGAATTTAACCCTCGCTTGCGATTAAATAAGAGTAGAACACCCTCATCAATTTTCCAGTGTAAACACAACCGCACTACTTGAACATTTATTGGCAGCGGCGCACCCAATCTCTGCATTCAGAAACAAGTTGTCACTGACAGCACCTAACTGTAAAACCAAATATTGTTTAACAGCTAAGGCTCGCTCATGTGCTAGCCGCTCCAATCGTTCCGGAGTTACTACCTGTATCGCCACCAAGTCTTGAAATTTTTCTTCCGCTGACGCACTAACTTTAGTTAAACCTGGGGTCATTGCCGCTTGCGTCCGATAATACAATGTTACAGCATGCTCCCATGAAGCATTGTGGTTTTTGTTTTCCTCGGGTGTTACACCTTGTTTCTGTAATAGACTTTTTACTTGCTCTTCTTTAAGTGCACTTTCATCCATATTCGCATCATACAACCCCTGAATACTTAAACGCATTGCGGGACGTTTTTTTAAGGCCTCGTGTAAAAGTGTTAATTTACTGATAGCCTGCTCACTTAATTGCGACTCACCATGTGTAAACTCAACGCGCCCTAAATCTTCGTTGCTGTGAATCAAACCACTCAAAAAGCGGAAGGGTGAAGTGATAATTTTTTTGAAGCTATTGCGCAAAGCGCGCATAAATAACGCACCTATATTAAAATTTGGGTTGCTGAAATCGCCAGAAATATCAGCATCAAATACTGCAATACCATTTTCATCCGTGAGCAAAGCAAGCCCAAAGCGCAATGGAATATCAATAGTATGAGGGCTGCGAACTTTTTCACCGAATACCAGATGATCAATCACCACATGATTTTTACCAACAATTAGGCCTTTCTCGTAGCGGTAACGCAAGTCAACACTTAACAATCCTCTTTTGATGCGCCACCCCGCATACTCAGCAGAATAAGGTGATAAAGCCCCCATATCCATTTTGTCAAAACTAAACAACACATCGGCCTGTGGCATCGCCATAAATGGTTTTGCTTCACCACTTAAATGTACCGGAGCAGTTCCATCCACATTTCCGATTAAATTAATGATTGCCGTTTGTTGTTCATCGTTCGAAATATGAGTGATATCGCCACTAAACTGTTGAACAATTGCCATAAATGATGGCGTTAATGATTGATCATAAAAACCTACCGCAGCATTGTTAATCGCTACGCGATCAATCGCAAACTTCCAGGGTGCAGCAGCAATTGGATCAGCGCTCGCCACGAGTGAATTGGGTTGTGTTATTTCGGGCGCCACCGGTTTAAGAAGCATCGCCTGAATATTATTAGTACGATCTTTATGAATAATAAATTGCCCATCAAACCCATCGATACTAATCAAGGGCACTTGAACGGATTTTTCATTCATTGCTATAGCAGCATTGCTCCACGCAATCGCTTTCCATTTAACAATATCCTGTTCAATATTAGCGGGGCGCAACTTCAGATTAGTAATTTGACCACTGCTGACAATATTTTCTAACGCACCATCGCTAATTGAAATATGCGAATGAGTTGCGATTGACCCATCCAATACTTCAAGTGCAAAATAAGGTTTAAGCGCACTGTTAAACCACACAAAAGGTATGGCACTGACAGCAATATCCAATTCAACTTGCAAAGTATGTGGGTTAACGCTGCCTTTAATTTCCAGTGGTGTATTTTTATTGATATAGGCATTCAGGGATAGCGTCGCCAGAGTTGTAAGATTTTTAGCTTGTAAATCAATATTGTTTAAAGTGATATTCAACGGCGCAACAGCCAAAGACAAATTGTTTAATGCAAGCACATTGGAATTAATAGCCGCATTATTGATAGTCATTTTTTTAATTAAAACAGGAGCATCATTAGTAGGCGTTTTTTTAATCGCGGGGTTTTTAATTGTGGATTTTTTACTGACAGCAGCGACATTCTTTAACACATCATCAAAATTCCACGTACCATTTTCAAGTTGATGTGGATTGGCAACGAGTTGATGGATATTAATTTCGTCAACGATGAGAATTGAATGGCGAATAGATTGCATAAGTTCCATTTCAACATTCACACTCTCAGCCTGCCATAAATTTGCGGAGTCTTTTAGCTGATGAATTTCCAGTGTGTATTTAAATGGATTAAATGTCAGCCTCTCACTTTGTAATTGATGGCCTGTTATTTGGTAGTAATTATCTTTTATTGCTTTCGTTAACAAAAATGGCACTAGCGTGTAAGCCAGTGCCACATACAATAAGAATAATACCGCAAAAAAAATAATTAAAAACCGCAGGGGTTTGTTTCGATAAGGATAGAGCAGAAAATCTTTGCTGGAATTAATAATACTCACGTTTAACTAACTCCCGGATTATTCATATAAAAATTTAAGTCGCTGATAATTAACTTACTTTTGTGCCCCACAAATCATACTCGTCTGAATGCTCGATCAATACACTTACCACATCACCTGGTTTTACATTTTCTTCGCCGTTCAAATAAACACAGCCGTCAATTTCTGGTGCATCGGCAAAGCTGCGGCCAATGGCGCCCTCATCGTCTACTTCGTCGATCAATACTTGCAGCCTCTGCCCTACTTTCAGTTTCAAGCGCTCGGTAGAAATGCCCTGTTGTAATTGCATAAACCGATCGTAGCGTTCTTGCTTGATATTATCCGGTACATGGTCAGGAAGTTCGTTCGCTTTCGCACCTTCGACCGGAGAATATTGAAAACAACCTACACGATCGAGCTGTGCTTCCGTCAAGAAATCGAGCAATTGCTGGAAGTCATCTTCAGTTTCACCAGGGAAGCCAACAATAAAGGTCGAGCGAATAGTGAGATTAGGTACCTGTTCACGCCATTCTTTAATGCGCTCCAAAGTTCTTTCCACCTGACCTGGGCGGCGCATTTTGCGCAACAAGGTGGGGCTAGCATGCTGGAATGGAATATCTAAATAAGGTAGTACCTTGCCCTGTGCCATCAGCGGAATAACATTATCAACATG
This sequence comes from Gammaproteobacteria bacterium, assembly GCA_043745725.1. Taxonomy (GTDB): domain Bacteria; phylum Pseudomonadota; class Gammaproteobacteria; order Pseudomonadales; family Cellvibrionaceae; genus Cellvibrio. The sequence continues at coordinate 7,164 of JAYTSJ010000059.1, forward strand.
CGGATAAGGGTAAACATAGTGTAAACGCACCCATACACCCAGCTCGCCCAAGGCGGCAGCCAATTGGTACATATCGGTTTTGAGTGGACGACCATCCCAGAAATCAGTGCGATGCTTGATATCCACGCCATACGCAGAAGTATCTTGTGAGATCACCAACAACTCTTTCACGCCCGCTTTCACTAAGCGCTCAGCTTCACCCATTACCTGACCAATCGGACGGCTTACCAGCTTGCCGCGCATATCAGGAATAATGCAGAAACTACAGGTGTGGTTACAACCTTCAGAAATTTTCAAATACGCGTAATGGCGTGGAGTGAGTTTAATGCCTTGCGGCGGCACCAAATCTAGAAACGGGTTGTGATTAGGGTTGGGCGGCAAGTGCTCATGCACCTGGGTCAGAATTTCTTCATAGGCATGCGCACCGGTGATACCCAATACATTCGGGTGAGCACTGCGAATTTCGTCCGCCCTCGCGCCTAAACAGCCAGTCACCAGCACCTTGCCATTCTCTGTTAAGGCCTCACCAATCGCCCCTAGCGATTCCTGAACCGCGCTGTCGATAAAGCCGCAAGTATTCACAATGACCATATCGGCATCGTTATAGCTCGGCACAATATTGTAACCCTCAGTGCGCAACTGGGTGAGAATACGTTCGGAGTCGACGAGGTTTTTGGGGCAACCGAGCGAAATGAAGCCGATAGTCGGAGCTTTGTCAGAAGCGACGATGGTGTTGGATGTCATAGATAAGGCCAGAAATAGGGATGCTAGAAAAAGTAGCTATTGTAGGGGTTTAAAAGGTAGATTGCATGCATGTCTGAAAAAAATCAGGTATGCAATAATGTAAATAGATACGCTGACCAAGTTTCAAATAAAAACTCACTTTGATACTGGCCTGTCTGGATTGACGCTACAAAAAATCAAATCCGTTACTATCATTCAATTTATGTAACATTCGCATTCTTAAACTGCATATCACTTGTCAAAATTTCAAGGGGCAAACTTTCAACAGCACCTATTTCACAACGGTTTTCAAGCGGATGTAACCGACTTACAGCATCTGTATCACATCTCGGTACAGCTGCTTTGCCTGGGAATATTTTGCGTCGCTGATTAAATCTGTAGCTGTGCCAGTTATTTCGTTGTGAGAAATGTCAAAAAATTATTTGCCGCAGGCAATTGCTGTGGGTGCTCAGGGAATTGCCGAGATTAGTACCTGGCGGGACAATTGATGCTATTCTTATCTTAATTATACCCAATTTGTGGATTTTAGCCTGAGATCCAATACTAAGTTACTTTTTAATGGGCTTGGCCAATCCACTGTTCGCTCATCCCCTCCTGAGTATGTTTGTCAAAACATGCCAACAGGAAATAAAAAAGATATTTTATAGTTAGGAGCTTAATAATTGGTTAGCATTCAGGTGTTTAACGTTGTATTTAAGGGCGAGATTTCTTCCGGGCATGATCTTGAAATAGTAAAGCAAAAATTTGCTAAAATTTTTAATCTGTCTACTGAAAAAACAATTTCACTATTTTCTGGAAAACCTATAGTTATTAAAAAAAATCTAATAGCTGTCGATGGAATTAAACTTCAACAACAATTACTCAATATTGGTGCTATCACCCATCTCGTATTAATTACACCTATACAGCACGTTGCACCGGCATCCAATATTGATCATTCTATTCAGCCTAAAAAACACATACCGCCACTTAAACAGCAAGAGTTAATGCAACCTACGCCACACTTGGAGTCATTGACACTTCAGCCGATCGCAGAGTCAGTTATTTATAAAGATGATCCTAGTGAAGCAGAATCGGAGCCAAAGACAGAAAGTTTTTTTAGCAGGTTAAACGATATTAATTTTTCAGCAATTATTTTATCTTTTAGTTTTTGGGCTTCAATCTTGCTGATGATTATTTCCATTACTTCCATGATCATCTTCTCACCTTACCCGGATTTTGTAATTCGTAAGGGATTTGTCATTGGTGGGTTTTTATTATTTTTTGGTATGCTTAAATTTAAACGTTCTTGTACAGCATCCTAACTACATTTAAGGAATTTCGATGATCCACATATTATGTGCATTTTTTATTTTTATTTTTATTGTGGAAAGTGCACAGAGTGAAGTTTTACAATGGAAAGATAAGGAAGGTCAAATACATTTTGGAGAGAACTCATCAGGCAATACTAATTCAGGAGCCGAAACTGTTAAAATTTACGATAAATACCACATTCCCAACGTTACAATAGAAACACCACTTAAATATACAAAACAAGAACCGCATCGGCCAATTAGCTTTACGGCCATTACCCTATCTTTACCACACTCAGAAACAGAAAATGTTCGTATCGGTAGAATAATTTGCGGTGCGCCAATTGATTTATATTGGGTGAAAGGTATAGTCGATTTTCAACAGCCTGATGAAATTAAAGAAAGTATCGAAAAATTTTCTGAACTCGGTTACACAGTTAAAAATGGTCTTGGTAGCTCAGCCTCACCCGCCAACCTTAGCCTTACTGCTGAAATCATGGATTTAAAAATCAATATGTGTTCAAGCAAGGAGAAACAAGACGTCTCCCAAAATGCAAGTTACATTAAAATAAAATGGAAACTATCAGATACACTATCAGGTAAAACACTATACATGGGAGAGTCTTCAGGCTCACACGATGCGCTTTCCGTGCCCGCCATTAAAAAGGGTACTGAAGTAAGCGTTAGTGTAGCGTTAGCCGTTGCCACTAACAATTTATTAGCAGACCCGGCTTTCTCTGCATCTTTGGTGCCGGTCAACATGCAGACGCTCGCAAAAACCTTTGATGCAACATTACCCGTAGCTATTCATTACGGTTCTGGCTTAGGTTCGTTTAAAGCTCAGGTGGATGTGCTTAAAAAATATTCTGTGATCATAAAAACAAAAAGTGGATTCGGTAGCGGTGTCATTTTAAATAGTAAAGGATATGTATTAACAAATGCCCATGTAGTAGGCGAAGACACAAAGTTTGAAGTCATTATTAACGGTGTAAATAATTCAGCTGAATTAGTGAGGATCGAACCCATCCGCGATGTGGCACTGATTAAAATTACTGACAATTTCAGTGATTATGACGGCGTAACCATCGCCCATACAGAACCGAGTGTGGGCGATGGCATTTTCGTAATTGGTACACCGCTCTCGCTTGAAAATAGCCAAACAACCACCAAGGGTATTATTTCCGCTGTGCGCGAGATGCAGGGATTAAAATATTTTCAAACGGATGCATCAGTCAATCACGGCAGCTCGGGCGGCCCAGCCTTTAATGAAAACGGTGAGTTAGTGGCATTAACCGTTGCCGGGCTATTAACTCGCGATGGTGGAACTCTTGGCATCAATTATTTAATTCCTATCGACGATGCATTTAAGTATTTAAATTTAGACGACGCACTCAATCAAAATGAAATACTACGTAAAACCAATGTATTATTTGAACGATTTCCCCAATCAACTGATACTGACTCAAAACTTTACAAAATAAAATCCACTATTACGTTTATATTGAACTGGCTTAATTCACCATTTTTTTAAAAACTTATATGTCGAGTAATTTTTATTGTAGGGGTTTAGCGAGCTTTTTGCATGGGGAAGATGAGTATAAAATTTCTATGATGTTAGCTGGTGTGATGGATTAGGGTAATCATTTGATGACTATGTAATTGTAGGAAGTGCAGTTGTAGAAAGTGCAGTTGTAGAAAGTGCAATTGTAGCTAGTGCGTTTTTAATGGCATCTCTATGCGTTCCAATATTCATCCGCATAAACCCACTTCCTCCCTCCCCAAAAACAGTTCCAGGGTTCATACCTATTTTGCATTGTTTAACAAAAAAATCACGCAACTGTGCATCAGTCATACCGAGTTCGCGGCAGTCTAGCCAAAGCAAATAGGTGGCTTCAGGTTTTATGAGTTTTATATTAGGAATATGTTGCGCAAGATAATTTTCGGTAAAATTGCGGGTACCTTCTAAATAATTCATTAACGCACTTAACCAAACATCACCTTCTCGATAGGCGACTTCAAAAGCAGTGATGCTGAGTGGATTATTATTGCTAACATGAAGCGATTCAAACACTTGTTTGATTGCATGACGCTGATCAGCATGCGGAATAATTAACGCCGACAAACCCAAACCCGGAATATTAAAAGTTTTATTCGGTGCGACCGCAGTGATAATTTTATCGCCAGCATTCGCCAGCCGACCAAGCATAGTGTGAGATACGCCTGAATAGGTTAAATCGGCGTGAATATCATCGGACAAAATAGTTAAATTGTATTTGCGGGCAATGCATAAAACTTCTTGCAGCTCTATCTCTGTCCATACACGGCCTACGGGATTATGTGGAGTGCAAAGCATTAATAAACGTGCGCCTTGTTTTGCACAACTTTCCAAATGTTCAAAATCTATCGTGTACTTATTCTGAGTTAATTGCAGCGGGTTTAATATTAATGTTCGATTTGCCGTGGTAACAGCAGAAAAAAATGGGAAATAAACCGGAGGCTGCACAATAACACCCTCGCCTTCTTTGGTGACCGCTTGTACTGCAGCGAATAAGGATGGCACCACGCCGGGTGCCATAAGAATCCACTCACGCTCGATTTTCCAATGGTGATGGCGTTGAAACCAATCAATAATACTCTGATATAAACTTTCTGGATAAAGTGAGTAACCAAAAATAGGATGTTGAATTCGCTGTTGTAATGCACGCGTAACACATTCGGGAACGGCGAAATCCATATCCGCCACCCACAACGGAGTTACCTCTGTAGTTCCGAAATAGTGTTGGCGGCCATCGAACTTTACCGCGCCAGTTCCTTCACGAGCAATAGGCTTATCGAAATCAAATTCCATTAAAACAGTCTCACTAAGAAAAAATCTTATTATTTAATGCGTTGCCAAAAAGTAACTTCAGATAATGTGTGCTGAAATTTACGTTTGGTTTCACGAATAACAAATGGCACCTCTATAGGTTGCTGCAACAATTCAAAATGCTCACTTAAATTCGCTTTTAAACCATCAAAAGTAGTAAAGCTTTCACCGTCTTTTTTAAACCCGCCAATCCATTCCTCACGCGGCGTATGATCTACCAGCCAAGTGTAAGGCGACGCCAACATCAATATTCCACCGATATTTAAACGTTCATGAATGGCATGTAAAAATTGTGCAGGATTGTAAAGACGATCGATTAAATTAGCCGCCAGAATAAAATCATAATCCGTAAATTGCGGTTTTAAATTGCAGGCATCGCCCTGAAAGAATTCCACCTTATCTTTTACATGGCTTAAACCAATATCAGCAAGGTTGCGTGATTTATAATGCACCAACTCACCCTCATCAGAAAGGGTATAGCGCAGTGTACCGTTATCTGCGAGATGCACACCCTGCCCAATAAACCGTGCAGAAAAATCTATACCGGTGACCGCAGAAAAATAATTAGCCAATTCAAACGTCGCACGGCCTGACGCACAGCCTAAATCCAGCGCTTTATGTTTTGGCTTATCCGCCAAAATATTCAACGCAACATCAATTAAATTTTTTGAAAAATTTGGCACACCAAAATATTCATCACCGTAATGAAATTCTGCGTATTCAGATAATAATTTATCAGTTTCGTAATGAGAGCCTGGCACTGGTTTTACATCCTCGGAAACAACATAGCGGAAACCCGCGTGTTGGAAAAAATGGCGACGAAACGCATAGCGTGCTTCACGCAGAGTTTCATTGCCACAAGAAATCCATGAGCCGCCTTTCATTAAATTGTGGCGCTCATCGAAAGTGGGAGTGGTAAAATCGTCGTAAGTGGTGTGAACATCAAAACCTTCAAAAGGATAAATGGGGGTTTCTGTCCATTGCCACACATTGCCGACAACATCATAAAAATCACCCTGCGCAAAAGTATTCACGGGGCATGAGGATGCGTAATAATCCAGATGAATATTAGCCTTGGCTTTTGCAGCACTTATTTCCGTGAGCTTAGTGTAATCATAAAGGCGATACCATTCATCTTCTGTAGGCAAACGCACGGCCAAACCTGTAACAGATTTTTTCCAATTACAAAAAGCTTTAGCTTCGTGATAATTAACGTCTACCGGCCAATCCCACGGCATCACAACTTCTTCAGTCATTAAACGCAAATACCATTGGTTGGATTTCTTCAGCCAAAATGTAGGTTGCTGTGCGTGCGAAAACTCGAGCCAGCTTTTCCCCTCCTCCTCCCACCAGGAAATATTTTGGTACCCATCGGCATCTACAAATTGTAAAAACTCTTGATTGCTGACTAAAAATTTGCTGGCCTGAAATTCTTTTATTATCGCATTGTGCGCGCCGTATTCATTGTCCCAACCATAAAAAGGATTAGCCTTAGTTTTACCCAGTACAACTTCACCGCTAGGAACACGACACAATTCATTGCGCGGTGCCATAGAAGTAGTACGCCAAGGTTGCCATGCCGAATGATTTTTTACATAAGCCAATTTATGTTGGCGAATTAATACGGATGAAGTTTCAAGGTGAATCCGTTCATGTTCAATACCCATGATGATGGCCCACCAGGAGTTATTCCAATCAATCGGTAATTGCAATGGCGCGCTTTCGATTAAATTAATGATTAATGCGCGCACTTGGTTGCGATAAATTTTTACTTCCGCAACACTCGGCCAAATGTAGTGAGAATCGTTGAGGTCATCCCAACTCATTTCATCCACACCCACAGCAAAGATGGATTCAAAGCCCGGATTTATACGCGCACTAATTAAACCCGTAAGTAATAATTTATTGACAAAAAAAGTAGCGGTGTGGCCAAAATAAAAAATTAACGGGTGCCGCAACGGAATAGACTTTTCATAATAAGCTTCATCACCCACTAGAGTTTCAAATAAAGATTCATAACGATCAAATGTCGTTACGAAATAATCACGCAACTGTTGGCGAATGGCGAGCGTGTTATTCAAGTGTAAATAGGGTGTACGGGTAAAAAGTGGTGTTTGAATACCTGTCCACTGACCACCCGCCGGGGTATTTTCCTTGAGCTTTGAGCATTGCATTGAATTCATATGTGTACCCCGGGGCGAAAAAACATTGGTCATTGACAGAATGGAGTCATTTAACGGCATTTTGTTACACTCTTACGTCTTCGCCAACAAAATAGATTGATCCTAGGGGTGTAATCTGGTATTTATGGCAGTGAAATACCTAAAAAAAACAATAATCGAACGATTATCATCAGGATTTAATGCAATAACAAGCGCCCCCTCCCGCAATGTAACTGAAATATCGTAATAGCCTAATAACCAACTAAATTGCCGAATTACCTTAGAGATTTTGCCAAATTTCGTCTATAGCTTTGAACAACGTTTTGAACATAGATTTTATCAGTATTTGATAATATCCACCCGAGCGTCGCTTAAATCATTTCAAAATCATGACCAACAAGTTTACAACGCGGTAAAGCAAATTAATGTCAGTAAGTTTCAGTGTTCCTATTGGTTTAATTGCAACACACCTTCACACACCTTCACACAATTTTACATTCTACCAATATCGAAAATGTTAATACTACAGAATATGTTGTGAAACCGATTGAAGAAGAAATACTTAAAAAAATTGCGCGACACTTTCCTAAGGTAGGTGTCGCTGAGTAATAAATAAAAATCCAACAATTAAATTTTTTGCAATCCATATTCTTTAATTTTATTGATTAACTCCCGATGAGTTGGCAGACCTTTAAGCAATTCATTGGTTTTTTTTATGTTCTCCTGAAATAATTCCGCAGCTCTCGATGTTGTAACATGACTTCTTCTATCGGTTGCTCTGGGCAACGTCTCAAACCCCATGCCATAAAGAATGTATTGAAAACTTGCACAAGGGAACATTTCTTCTTTATGCAGTTCATCGTGAAACCAGGGAGTTTGGTAACGCCATAACTCAAGCAAATCCTGCAAACTTTGTGGAATACTTTTAGGGTCGCAGTGATCAATCCAATATTGCGAATCCCGACGTTTTGTTAATACATAATGAAGTTTTAAAAAGTCGATAATCCGATTCCAATGATGCGTAAATTTTTGGTTAAATCGGTTGGATACTATGTCCATTGCCTTTCTAGTTGCTGGCAATTGTTCGCTAATCATTTTGACAGACAATTCAATAAGAATAATAGCGGATGCTTCAAGAGGCTCGATAAAACCAGCAGCCAAGCCAACTGCCACACAGTTTTTGTGCCAAAAAACTTCGCGATGCCCTGGATGAAATTTTATTTTTTGCAGTGGAATAGCATCTGCTTTTTTCTTTCCTATTGTAGGCTTTAAATATTTGCGCATTTCCATTTCGGCTTTTTCATCCGAAATATGAGTACTTGAATATACATAGCCAACACCGCGCCGCGATTGCAATCCAATGTCCCAAATCCAACCCGCCGATTGCGCTGTAGAAATTGTATTAGATGATATCGGACATTCTGGATCCGTGTACGGAACCTGAGCTGCAAAAGCCGCATCATTGAAGAGAAATTCTTTCTTGCTAATAAGGGGAATTTTATAATGCTTGCCGAGCAAAAGCGACGAGAGGCCGGTGCAATCTATAAACAAATCACCGTGAAGATCTCCATTCTCCTGCGTACCCAGTGAAAGAATATCGCCATCTTCAGCTGAATTTATTAATGTGACATTATCACGTATATATTTAACCCCTAATTTTTCTGTGCAGTGTTTACGTAAAAATAGCGCAAACTTACTGGCATCAAGGTGATAGGAATAATTCGCGACAGATGCAAATTCAGGGGTTGTAATCTGTTTAGGCCCCATGTGCTTGGCACATAGGTGGCTTTGCATACACACCGCATCGGCAAAGGATACTTTATCGCGATGTGCCGCCCAACTACTTGCAAGGTTCATCTCGGTATAACCAACCGGTAACGTGAAGGGATGATAATAGTCATCGCCATCTTTACCCGTTACCCATTTTGAAAACTTCGATGCCTGTTTGAAGGCGACATCGCACTCGCGCACAAACTCCGTTTCTGAAATCCCCATGTTTTCCAAGGTAGTGCGCATTGTTGGCCAGGTACCTTCACCCACGCCAACAGTTTTGATATCAGGTGATTCGATAAGCGTTATCTGAATACCCGTTTCAGTATTTGCCATATGCTCAGCTGCAATTGCACCTGCCGCCAACCAACCTGCAGAGCCTCCACCAACAATAACAATACGACGTACAGCCTTATCCATTTCGTTCACCCAATCAGTTTTAAATAATATAAATCAGAGAGTGCATAGTCTTCCTTCTATCTACATATTCCGCTACCAATCATCCATAAATTTTATCTATTGGTTTATGAGCCTCCTTTCAGAATCGTTAACACTTTACACTGTATAAAATTAGTATGACTGAGAAGAAATACGGATTAATATATAAAACTGTTGATGAGGTTACTTTGCAAAACTTCAGACTTTCAGACTTTCAGAAAACAATAATATTAATTCTCAATGAAGTAACCTTTTGCAGGACTTCTATCCCAGTCTATTGTAGTAAATACTGTGTAATTATTATTAAAGTGCAAAAGCATTTTTCCAGATTCCGCTTCAAGAAGTATTTCATACTGGCTCGCAGCTTTCCACAGAACACCGCTCCAGCTTTTTAGAACTTCTATATGCCCATTTTCAGAGAATTTAAATTTATAATTTCTTCCTCTCCACACATAATTCCAGTATGTTCCAGACAACTTTTCATTAATTGAAACAACAGGTGGAATTTCATTGAAGCTATTATTTTTAACTTCAAATAACTTAGTTGTGAATACAGAAGGGCAACATAACGCGTCATTTAGACCAATGGATAAACCCGAAAGCTCAATTATATTTTTAGTTATTTTTATTTTCTCAATTGAAAAACTACCCTTCCCGCCGATTTTAATTGGTTTAATAATGTCCCCATTAATTGAACCTATCATATAGCTTAACCAATTATTTCCACATGATCCTGGCGGGCTTGCAATATCGCCAAAACATGGCCCTTCTACGTTAAATGTTACCAGTGTTAATTCTTTATTTTCCTGGATTTTTCGAGCTGGACAATATTCAACTGCCCTAATATCTTTTAGATAAAGATCTATTACCTGTTCAATATTAGAACTCGTAGATATACACTCATTAGCCATTGCAGTTGTTGTAACCAACAAAAAGCATAGCGATATAACAACTATTTTCATTAAATATCCTTAAGTAAACTGCAAATTGAATTATTTAAAATCTAAAATGGCCCTACAGTGATTAAACCCAATCCGCCATCTTCTCCGCATAATAAGTAATTATCAAATCTGCACCTGCACGTTTAAATGCAATCATAGTTTCCAACACAATAGCTTTCTCATCAATCACACCCGCCGCTGCACCAGCTTTTATCATGGCGTATTCACCGCTAACTTGATAGACCGAAAGTGGGCGTGATGAGTGCGCGCGAATTTCGGCGAGCACGTCTAAATAAGCGAGACCAGGTTTTACCATTAAAATATCTGCACCTTCGGCTTCGTCCTGCAGGGATTCTGCCAGTGCTTCACGCGCATTTGCAGGGTCCATTTGATAAGTATTGCGAGTGCCTTTGAAGGTGCTATCTACAGCATCTCTAAATGGCCCGTAGAATGCCGAAGCAAATTTTGTGGAGTAAGACATGACGGGGATGTGTGTGAAACCTGCTGCATCCAATGCCTGGCGAATCGCGCTGATCATGCCATCCATCATGCCCGATGGGGCAATCATATCGGCACCGGCCTGCGCTGCTAGTACAACTTGTTTTTGTAAATTCAATAAAGTTGCATCGTTATCAACGTCATTAAGCTTATCTCCAATGACTTTATGTAACACACCACAATGACCGTGAGTGGTGTATTCACAAAAACAATTATCGCTAATCACTAACATGTCTGGTTGCGCAGCTTTAGCGATGCGAATCATGCGTGCTAGCAAACCGTCTTTCGCAAACGCATCTGAACCTATTTCATCTTTATGTGTTGATACACCAAATAAAATAATTGCCCGCACACCTTTATTCCAAGCGCGCTGAACCACTGCAGAAAGTTGCGCTTCAGGGTGACGAAAAACATCTGGCATACTTTTAATGGCAACCGGTTCACTAATGCCCTCTTCCACAAAAATCGGCAAAATAAAATCTGTCATGCGCAAATGTGTTTCACGCACTAATTCACGCAAAGCTGTTGTTCTGCGCAAGCGACGGAAACGGAAATCCGGTGTTGCTAATGAATTTGACATTATAGTTACCAAAATAGTTGCCAAACAAAATAGTTACTAAGGTTTTGTACGCAAAGAAAATTACATTCCCAAAGAGCCCTCATGGCTCCACTCACAACGCACTTGCATTTTACTTGAACCAGGGATGTGACTATTGCCATTCGCTTCCCATGTAAAAGTATGAGTGCCTGATAATTCAGTTTCTAAATGCACCGTAGCCGAAACCCAATACATTTTGCTGAGTAATGATTCAAATTGTGCGATCCACTGATCCCACTCATGCTCAACGGCTTTGTAAGAAGCACCAAAATGCATAACATCTGTTTGATAATTATTAGTCAATACATTATTTTGCGGGATCGAAAACATTTCCTGACAAATAAATGGCCATTCATCTGCATTGGGTAAACTTAGCATAGCTTCGCGATTTGCAATAATTCGATCTGCGTGCCGTGTGTTGTCAGGAATATCTTTTATGCAACCATAAACAATTGATTCTTGATCCATAGAGACTCCGAATAGTATTGGATTTAAATATTTAACGACTAAAAAGGCCACCACCAACTTGATTTAAAACGGTCTTCACATTGTGCTAATTGTTGAGTGTACTGGGTAGTGCGTGTTGCAACTTGTTGCGCAGTTGATTTTAACCAGCCTTTGCCATTATATGTATGTTTGTTATAGCCCCCATGCCCTTCGTGATACGCCAGATACAAATTATAAGCATCATTGGGTTTCACCTTACTGCGTGTTTGACTTTGCACGTTGTACCAACCAATAAAATCAACAGCATCTTTAAAGTTATCACGCCGCGCCCAACTGTGACCGGTATCATCTTGATAATTATCCCAGGTATCTGATTTCACTTGTGCAAAACCATAAGCATTGCTCGGCCTTGGCCCTGGAAAAATCCATAAAATTTTGCTGCGTGCTGGCTTTGCATTTTGCTTAAATTGTGATTCTTGAAACATAATGGACATCATAACTGGAACACTTGAGCCCCATTTATCTTCAGATTTTTTAGCCGCTTTGTACCAATCTGGCTTATCGTCGAAAATATCACAAATATCGTTGGGATTACTCGGCGGCTTTGACACACATCCTGTTAAAAAAACCATGCCGCCTATCAGCATCAGTATTGTCGCGTATTTCATTGTTATGTTTGCTCATGTTGAGTTAGCCCATGCTGGGTAAATAAGGCGAGCAAATCCGCTTCGCTTAATATTTTAATGCCTAACTCTTCTGCTTTTTGTAATTTTGAACCGGCACCAGGGCCTGCTACGACATAATTTGTTTTTGCAGAAACACTGCCTGAAACTTTTGCACCCAAGGCTAGCAAATGTGCTTTAGCATCATCACGATCAAGCGTTTCAAGAGTGCCCGTCAATACATAAATTAAACCTGCTAAAGGTAAATCAACCATCCCCGCGATTTCATCAGGCCAATGAATTCCAGCGGCTTTTAGTTGCTCAATAGCAAGGCGATTATTTTCTTGCTGAAAAAACTCAAATACAAAATGCGCCACTACTGGGCCAACATCCGGCACTTGCTGTAAACCTAATTCATCAGACTCCGCAAACGCTTCGAAAGTGCCATAAGCTTTTGCAAAATTACGCGCAGTGGACTCACCTACTTCGCGAATTCCAAGCGCATAAATAAATTTCGCCAAAGTCGTTTTTTTGCTGACTTCTAATGCAGCTAAAATATTATCGGCTGATTTTTCACCCATGCGTTCTAAATTAGCGAGCTGCTCACGCGTGAGTTTATAAATATCCGCGAGATTATTAATTAAGGCTAAATCAACCAATTGTTCTACTAGTTTATCGCCTAAACCTTCTACATTCATCGCTTTGCGCGATACAAAATGTTTTATTGCTTCTTTGCGTTGTGCTGCGCAAATTAACCCGCCATCACAGCGTGCTACAGCTTCGCCTGGCACAGTTTCAACTTTTGAACCACATACAGGGCAGTGCTCGGGGAAAATAATATCGCGCGCATCCGCTGGACGTTTTGATTCAATAACAGCAAGAATTTTTGGAATCACATCTCCGGCGCGCAAAACAATCACTGTATCGCCAATCTTTACACCTAAACGATTTATTTCATCGCGATTGTGCAAGGTTGCATTGGATACTGTGACACCACCAACAAACACTGGCTGCAAACGTGCTACTGGCGTTACCGCGCCAGTGCGCCCTACTTGAAACTCAACATCGAGCAAGATTGTCGTTTCTTCTTGCGCAGGGAATTTATAGGCTATAGCCCAGCGCGGTGCCCGCGAAATAAAACCTAAGTTTTCCTGAAGATTGCGTGAATTAACTTTGAAGACTATGCCATCAATGTCGTACGCCAAATCGCTCCGCTTTAATTGGATGGCGCGATAATATTCAAGACACTCAGCAATGCTATGGGCAACTTTTAATTCGCGATTAATTAAAAAACCCCAACTCCCTAGAGCCGCCAAAATATCAGTATGACAATCAGGCAATTTATTTTCTTCAGTAAAACCTTCCACTAAACCCACACTATAAGCGCACATCTCCAACGGGCGAGTCGCGGTGATACGTGCATCTAATTGGCGTAAACTTCCAGCGGCTGCGTTGCGCGGATTAATAAATAATTTTTCGCCTGCAGCCAATGCTTTTTCATTAAACTTATTAAACCCGGCTTTAGGCATATATATTTCACCGCGCACTTCCAAAATTTGCGGAAAATTTTCACCCAACAAGCGTAACGGAATTGAGCCAATGGTGCGTACATTTTGCGTAATATCTTCACCATTGGTGCCGTCACCACGAGTTGCACCGCGCACCAAAATACCGTCGCGATACAATAAACTTACGGCTAAACCATCCAACTTTACTTCGCAGGCAAATTCAATTTCATCAACTGATTTTAAACGGTCTTGTACGCGTTTATTAAAGGCAATTAAATCGTCATCACTGAAGGCGTTATCCAAAGACAACATTGGCATTTCATGCACGACCGTAACAAACTCACTCAGCGGTGTTGCACCTACACGTTGCGTAGGTGAATCGGGAGTAATCAGTTCAGGATATTGTGTTTCAAGAGTTTTTAATTTTTGTAATAAGCGATCGTATTCCGCATCGCTAATCTGAGGGTCATCAAGCGTGTGATAGCGATTGTTGTGATAATTAACCTCTGAACGTAGCTGTTTTAGCTCAGCAGCAACATCAGGAAAAAGAGAGAGATTAGGCATAGCTAAATTCCGAATAGAACCTGAATAAAAATAATCACTGCCGCGAAAATCGTTAGACATCCTTATGTTTTATGCATTCAATTCATATGGTAATTAACGTGGGCGCCGGAATAATTTTTTACGCTCAAATTCACTTATACGTTGGCGGCAATGTTCAATGGTTTGCCGGGTCATGGCGGAACGCTGTTCATCTTTTAACTCACCGTCCAGGGTATCCGCAATAGTGTTAGCCGCTTCTACCATCAGATCAAATGACTGCATTGAATCGGCATCAATGGGTAACGTCATAAATAAGCTAACGCCCGGGGTTTCAAAGTCATCCATTAAATCTAAATCAAATGTACCAGGCTTAACCATATTGGCCATACTAAATAACAATACGCCCTCACCTTTTGTATCACTGTAACGATGGAAAATATCCATGCTGCCATAGCGAAGACCACACTTTAAAATGACATCAAGCAAATCATTACCATTAAACGATTCGCCTTTAAAAGCCATTACATTAATAATAATAACCTCTTCAGGTTCAGGTGCCGCTGGAGCTACCGTTTTTGGTTCTGTATCTACTTCATCTTCCCAATCGTCATCTTCAACATAATCATCTTCCTCACTGTCGAACTCTTCGTCATCCTCGTCCCCGTCTTCATCCTCGTCCCAATCGTCTTCATCTTCATCTTCAACATAGTCATCTTCATGATCTTCGTGCTCGTAGGCGATAACTTCCTCATCTTTGTTGTGCTCGGAGTATGGTTGTTCACTATCAAAGTCTTTTTCATCCTGAACGACAGTTGCAGAAAAAGTAGGCTCAATGCGATGCTCATGAGTATCAGAAAGTTTATGCTGTTGCCGTGTTGATTGATGCGGCGTTGATTGATGATCTACTGACTCCATTAAAATCGGTACGGACTCATTCAAATTTAAACGCGTTTGCTCTGGTGGTCGCTTAGCGGATTCTTCTTTACGGCGTACTTCACGTAATTCTTTCGCACTAACTTTTTTTCTGGGCTGCGGAATATTCAGTGGATCGCGATAACCAATAACGCGTGCACCACCATTGGGTAATTCACTTTTAATAATTGCTGCGAGGGGCGCATCCGCATCCGCTTCATACTCACTTTCTGCAGACCGTTTTTTCATCTTAGGTGATAAGCGCAGACTATTGCGACGCATAATATAAGTTCGACGAAACCCATGCGCCAAAATAGCAATGATCAAAAGAACAATAACGACTGTTAGCCAGTTGCTCATAATATTATCCACTAAAAAATTATGGGTTAAGACTCTAATAATTTTTGCTTACGCTGATCAAATTCACTTTGCGTTAATGCGTCTCTTTCTTACATTTACTATGACGCTGCCAATTCTGCAGCCTCATCAACATCTACCGTTACCAGGCGCGAAACTCCGGGCTCATGCATGGTTACACCCAATAATTGGTGCGCCATTTCCATCGCATTTTTATTGTGTGTAATATAAATAAATTGCACGTGTTCAGACATTTCTTCGACCATGCGCGCATAGCGGCCTACGTTGGCGTCATCAAGTGGCGCATCAACTTCGTCCAGCATACAGAATGGTGCAGGATTTAAACGGAAAATTGAAAACACGAGTGCAATTGCCGTTAATGCTTTTTCACCGCCCGACAACAAATGGATAGTGCTATTACGTTTACCTGGCGGACGCGCCATGATGGTAATACCGGTATCCAACAAATCCTCACCGGTTAATTCCAGGTAAGCATGACCACCGCCAAATACTTTGGGGAATAACTCTTGTAAACTTTTATTCACTTGATCAAATGTTTCTTTAAAACGTGTACGGGTTTCACGATCAATACGACGAATCGCATTTTCCAGAGTTTCTAACGCCTCATTTAAATCTGCATTTTGCGCATCTAAATAATTTTTACGCTCAGATTCAATTTTATACTCATCAATCGCTGCAAGGTTAATAGGGCCTAAGCGCGAAATTTTACCGCCAACAATTTCCAGCTCATCTTCCAGTGGTTTGATTTCAGTGCCCTCTGGCATTTCTGCCAAAATGGTTTGTAAATTCAAATCATCTTCTTCTAATTGCTGAGCAATCGCCGCACGTTGCACTTCAAATATTTTCGCCGCCATACGTTCTTGTTCAAGATGCGAGCGCACTGCTTGCACATCTTGCTCAGCGCGATTACGTGCTTGCTCAGAGTTACGCAACTCATGCTCAACTGTTTCCAGTGAGCGACGCGCTTCCGTTAATGCTGCTTCAACAGATAAACGTTTGGATAAATTGGCTTCAAGTTCTAACTTATATTCTTCAATAGGGTCGCGGTTTTCGCTGAGCGACAACATTAATTGTTCACGACGCTCTTGTAGCCGCGAAGTTTGTTCGCGCAAACGGGTCATGCCTAAACGGATACTATCCAATTGTGTTTTTAACGATTGAAAACGCATCGCAATCTCATGCGCTTTATCTTTATCATGCCGTGCACGCTGGCGGGCTTGATCCAGACCGGTACGAATATCATCGCGCTGTTGCAATAAATTTTCACGTAGATCAGTGTCTTGTCCCATCATTTCAATCGCTTCGCTCAAAATCATGCGCGCTTCAGAAAGATGTTCTGCTTCTTGTTCAAATTGCTCACGCGCCTCACGAATTTCAGCTTCGGCACGATCACGACGCATAGAGACTTGTTCAACGCGCACTTGTTTAGCACTTAGCTGTGAACGCAACTCACCATAACGACGATTTTGTTCATCGGCTTCGCGACGTAAAGCCTCACGCGTTTGCTCCAGAGTTTTTATCTGTTGCCGACCTTCTTCCAGCTGAATACTTAAACCTTCAACTTTTTCTTCAGTAGCAATAATTTTTGCGCTGAGCTCTTCTATTTCTTGTTTACGCGCAATCACTCCGGAACTTGCATCGGAATCACGTGCTACACGTAACCAATGCACTCCCAACCAAATACCATCTTTAGTGATAACGGATTCATGCGCCGCTAATTGACCGCGTAAACGCAATGCAGCCGCTAAATCGTCTGCAATATAAATCCCACTTAATAGCCCGACTGTATCCCAGCTTGCGCTTACTTTACTGCTTAGTAGAGTAGCTTTACTTGAATCGGAAAAAGTTGCTTTGCTTGAATCCGAATGCGTTGCTTCTGCGGTAGTATCAAATAGAACTAACTCGCCTTGCGTTAAATTACCAATGACTCCGGTAACGGAATCTAAACCTTTTACACAAACGGCTTGTAGCGTGTTACCTAAAACAGTTTCGAGAGCTTTATCCCAACCGTCATTAACACTAACAGATTCCGCCAAGCGTGTATTATTCGTTAGCGATTGAGTCGCCAACCATTCGGTGACCGCTTTATTTTTTTCACCGAGTGCAGCTTGCTGTAATGCTTCTAATGACGCATGACGACCACGCATGGTTTGCAATTGATTGCGCGCCTGATCAAGCTCATTACTCATGCGCGTATTGTCATTGCGGCCTTGATCTAATTGCACCGTCATGCCTTCAACACGGCTGCGCTTTTCATCGGCGACTAGATCCAGTTCGGCTAACTGCTCGGTAAGCTGACCAATTTCTTCATCAATACCATCGTCTTGTAAATTCGCTTTTTCATCTTTTAATTTTTCAATACGTTGCGACAGGCGTTGCTGTACTTGCTCTAAATGTTGAATACGCGATTGCTGTACTTCTGCTTTTTGACGTGGCTCAGCGGCGCGCTGATTGAAACTATCCCATTCATTTTGCCAACGTTGCATGGCTTCTTCGGCGTTGATTAAAATATCGTTAGAGCCTTCTTCAGCCGCTTTGACTAATTCCAACTCTGGCTCAATTTCCAATACTTCTTCTTGCCAGCCCTCTGCTTTTTGCGCATCAATCAATAAATTTTGTTCAGCATCCTTACAATCGCGGTTGGTTTGATCTAAATCGGTTTGTAATTGGCGAGCACGATCTTGCACGTGATGAATGGTTTGTTCGATACGCGCTATGTCTGCACCAATTGCATAATAACGGCCTTGTACTTCGTTGAACTTATCGCCCATCTCAGTATATTGACTGCGATATTTTTCAATTTGTGTATCTTTATTGACCTGTTCGGTAATAAAAGATTCCATGCGCAGTTCTAAATCGCGAATACCTAATTGCTTGGCTTTGGCCTGCTCATCCAACTGTTGGAACTTTAAGGCCTGTAACTGCGCTTTGAATAAACGCTCTTCCTTTTTGAATTCAGTATATTTTTCTGCGGACTGGGCTTGGCGTTGCAAGCGCGATAATTGGCGCTCCAGTTCATCGCGAATATCAGTTAAACGCTCAAGGTTTTCTTTCGTGCGACGCATACGCGCTTCGGTATCGCGACGACGTTCTTTGTATTTGGAAATACCGGCGGCTTCTTCAATGTAAACACGTAAATCTTCGGGCTTAGCTTCGATTAATTTCGAGATCATGCCCTGCTCGATAATTGCATAACTCCGCGGGCCTAACCCTGTGCCTAGAAAGATATCCGTAATATCGCGGCGGCGACATTTGGTGCCGTTAAGGTAATAATGATTTTGCGCATCGCGGGTGACTTTGCGCTTGATAGAAATTTCGCCGAAGCCGGCATATTCACCTAACAAAGTGCCATCGCTGTTATCAAAGATCAGCTCAATAGAGGCCTGACCAACCGGTTTGCGACCGCTAGAACCGTTAAAAATAACATCTGTCATGTTTTCGCCGCGCAGGTTTTTAGCGGACGATTCGCCCATCACCCAACGCACAGCATCAATAATATTGGATTTACCGCAACCATTAGGGCCCACAACAGCACAAAGATTACTGGGGAAATTGACCGTCGTAGGGTCAACAAAAGATTTAAAGCCTGCCAGCTTGATGCACTTTAGCCGCATGTTACATGTCACTCTGAAATAGTAAGGGCACTGAACGCATAGGGTTAAACCCGCTAGTAAAGTTAGTTTAGCTAGCTGTTTGATTTCATTATTGTTTTGACCGGAGCAAGGCCAGAACACGAAAGGCTCAGCAAATCTGTAAAAGGCAGGATTCTACACGTTTTGAGCAGGCTTGATAAAGGCATTTGCGCGCAAAGTGGCCGCTAAAAGGTGCAATCACCCACGACTTGGGTAATTTTTAGGCAGGAAGGGGCAATAAGAAATACTACCCCCGCAAAAAAATTATCGCTAAACAAGCTAACAACCCTTGTTCGCTTTTTTATGGCTTGGCTTCCAGAGTTTGTACTTGCTCATTAATTTTCAATTCAATTTTTTCTGGAATAGCTTTCATTGAAATTGGCCCTTGTTTAATTTGCCAATCACCTACTTTAGTTTGTGCGGTAGCGTCGGAAGAAACGCGCGCAACAACTTCGATATTCGGTGTATTTGCGAGCGTTGCCATCGGCGACATTGCCATGGTTTCATCGAGCGTGACCAGCTTCGGCAATTCAGATACTTTTATGCGGGTAATCGCCAATGGCATAGGTGAGCCTTGCCATGCCCGCGCATATATAAATACGATTTGATCGGGTTTTGCTTTTACTTTGTCGCCCAAACTCACCAGCAGTTGTACTGCGTAAGCAGACTTGGCCGTTAATTCTTCCAACTTGCCGCCTTCAGCAACAAATTGTTGTTTGGCGCGATCAATTCCCTCGCTCAGTGCTTTTCCACCAGCCGATTCTGCACCCACTATATCAACCGTTCTTTGCCAATAACCAATAGCCTCGCGGTAATTCTTTTTGCTAAATGCATTAATACCTGCCAGACCTAAAGCCAGGGTATTTTTGGGGTCTAGCGTTAAAGTGCTTTTCGCGAGATCAGCAATGGGCGGGCTCATTCTATTGCCATCGCGCAAAAACATGGCTTGTGCCAGCTCCGCCATAATCATGGATGATTGCGGATCGCGCTCTAGCACTTGCTGATAAGATTGCGCAGCCTCACTAAAATTTGATATTTCCATTTGTGCTCGCGCCAACAAAAACCAATATTGCAGGTTGTTAGGTTTTGCATTCAAACGCGCTTTGTATTCAACAATTAAAGCTTGCGTACGCGCTGGATCCGGATCGCGGTTTTGCACCATATCCTGATAATCCAGCTGCAGTTTCTGCTGCTGCAATACTTGTACGGCTACATCATCAGCACTGCCTAATTTATGATAAAGAAACCCACCAGCGATTAACAGAAACGCAGAAAAAAGTGCCGCGGTTTTTATTCCTATGAACGAAGATGCTTTGCTATTACCTTCGCGTAAACTTGTTTCGTCATCTAACAAATTACGTTCCAGCTCCAATTTTAGCTGTGCAAATTGCTCGGCACCTATCGCCTGTGCAGCAAAATTATTTTCCAGCTCAGCGAGATGCTCGCGAAACAAACGCACATTTTCAGCAAGTCGCGCATTTAATTCCGCATCACTCACAACAGATGTTTTTAAAACGGTATGACGATAATGCCAGAGCGGCCACGCCATAAACATAACGGCCATTAAACTTAAAACAGCGATAGCTAACAAAAGCGATAACATTAATGCGGCTCCTGATTATCTTTTAGATTATTGTTTTTCACGTTATTTTTTATAGGTTTGGTTTTTGCGGAGCTTGTGTTTGCTGAGCCAGTTTTTTCTTCAATTTCATTATCTGCTAATAACGCATTCAAGCGTGCTTGTTCTTCATCTGTAAGCGCACTACTCGATTGCATCAACGCTAACCGCCGACGTTGCCGCAACATGATCAGCAATACAATAATACCCGCAGTTAACAACACAACGGGGGCCGCCCAGAGCACATAGG
>JAYTSJ010000060.1:0-12318 GCA_043745725.1 Gammaproteobacteria bacterium
CCAAACATTGGCGATGGCCTTAAACCAGTACAGCGCCGCATTGTGTATGCGATGAGTGAGTTGGGTTTAAAATCCACCGCTAAATTTAAAAAATCCGCGCGCACCGTGGGTGACGTAATTGGTAAATTTCACCCGCACGGTGATTCAGCCTCTTATGAAGCCATGGTGTTAATGGCGCAGCCGTTTTCCTATCGCTATACACTGGTAGATGGCCAGGGAAACTGGGGCTCGCCAGATGATCCAAAATCATTTGCTGCTATGCGTTATACCGAATCGCGGCTTACGCGTTACAGCGAAGTATTGCTCGAAGAATTAGGCCAGGGCACCGTTGATTGGCAACCGAATTTTGACGGCACTTTAGATGAGCCAATAGTATTGCCTGCGCGCGCGCCCAATATATTATTGAATGGCACTACTGGTATTGCAGTAGGAATGGCAACGGATATTCCACCGCACAATTTACGTGAAGTGGTAAATGCTTGTGTGCATTTATTGGATAATCCGCAAGCGACAATTGATGATTTGTGCCAACATATTCTTGGCCCGGATATGCCGACTGAGGCGGAAATTATTTCGTCCCGTGAAGATATTATTAAAATGTACGAAACTGGGCGCGGCAGTATTCGCATGCGCGCGGTCTGGCAAAAAGATGAAGAGACCGGCGATATTATTATCACCGCATTACCGCATCAAGTGAGCGGTGCAAAAATTCTCGAACAAATTGCTGCACAAATGCAAGCCAAAAAATTGCCAATGGTCGCTGATTTACGCGATGAATCTGATCACGAAAATCCTACGCGTTTAGTTATTATTCCACGCTCCAATCGCATTGATCTTGAACAGGTCATGCAGCATTTATTTGCGACAACTGAATTAGAGCGCACCTATCGTGTCAATATGAACATGATAGGCATCGATGGTCGACCAGCAGTAAAATCACTCCATAAAATCCTCAGCGAATGGCTAAGTTTTAGAACGGTGACTACGCGCCGTCGTTTGCAATATCGTTTAGAAAAAGTTGAAGAAAAATTGCTCCGCCTAGCGGCATTGATGATCGTATTCTTAAATGTCGACGAAGTGATTCGCATTATTCGCGAAGAAGATAATCCAAAACCCGTCTTAATGAAGCGTTTCAATCTTATTGAAATGCAAGCGGAATATATTTTAGAAACCAAATTACGCCAGCTGGCGCGTTTGGAAGAAATGAAAATTCTCGAAGAGCAAGCAAGCCTAGAGAAAGAACGCGATGGCTTACAAAAAATTCTTGAGTCCGCGGTAAAATTAAAAAATCTGGTGCGCAAAGAATTAATTCAAGTGGCCGCGGAATTTGGTGATGATCGTCGCTCGCCCATTATAGCGCGCGTAGAAGCACAAGCCTTTAGCGAAACCGAATTGCTCAGCGTTGACCCTATTACAGTCGTCATTTCCGATAAAGGCTGGATTCGTGCTGCCAAAGGTCACGATATAGATCCCGCAGGTTTAAGTTACAAAGCTGGCGACAGCTTTAAATTTGCCCTGCACGGCAAAAGCAATCAAAGCGTTATGTTGCTCGACTCTACGGGTCGCAGCTACGCCATTCCCGCGCACAACCTACCCTCTGCCCGCGGGCAGGGCGAACCTCTAAGTGGCCGCATTAGTCCACCGAGTGGCGCCACCTTCGAAGGCGCACTAATGGGCCCGGACGATCAGTGCGTGTTATTAGCTTCAGATGCCGGCTATGGCTTTGTCGCCAAGCTGGAAGATTTGGCCAGTAAAAACAAAGCGGGTAAAACCCTGCTAACCTTACCTACAGGTGCACTGGTATTGCCGCCACAATTACTCACTAACCCCGCACAAGCCTTGCTCGCGGCGGTCAGTAACGATGGCCGTTTGCTGGTATTCCCTGTGACTGAACTGCCTGAGTTAGCACGCGGCAAAGGCAACAAAATTATGAATATTCCTTCGGCGCGGGTACAAACGCGTGAGGAATTCGTGGTTGCGGTGTGCGTGTTAAACCCCAACCAATTACTGACACTTTATTCTGGCAAACGTCACATCACCTTAAAAATGTCTGATCTAGAACATTACAAAGGCGAACGTGGACGCAGAGGTAATAAATTGCCACGCGGCTTCCAAAAAGTAGATAAAGTAGAAGTGACTGATAAATAAATCGCAGTAAAAAAATAGCATCGCTGTAGAAAATGACAGGGTTGTAAAAAAGATGGGCCTAGCCCATCTTTTAAAAAATAAATTGCAATGCAACAATAAATAGATAAATAAAAGCAAGGTGAATATATGTCTCACGATCAACGTAAGCACATTCGCACATCATTACAATGCAAAATTAAAATTAGTCACCCTGCTGTAGGTGAAAAAATAGTAAAAACTCGTGACGTGTCTGACGGTGGCGTATTCGTGGTTTTAGATCCCGACCAAATTCCACCTATCGGCTCGATAGTCACTGGGCAAGTACAGGGTTTGATGGATGATGCACCCATATTGGAAATGGAAGTGGTGCGCGTTGAACCTTCTGGCATTGGCTTGCGCTTTTTAAACCAGGAAAATGAAATTGATTAACTGCCCAGCGTAGCCGCAGGCATTTACCAATAACGCGGTAAAGTTTTTTTAATTTCGATGTAGCCCGAGCACTGCTCAATATATTCGCCAATGAGCAACTGCTTCATAATACGGCTGACCATTTCGCGTGACGAACCCACCATATTAGCAATATCCTGATGCGTAATTTTAGGGCTATGGATACGCTTCTTATCATCGCTCAACTTTTCCAATGCGCTACTCACACGGCCATATACATCCAGTAACGCCATATCTTTTACGCTGTCGGTAAGCTCTCTTATGCGTCGGGTCAGCTCCGTTAACATCAGCATGGCAAACTCCGGGTGTACATGCAGCAGTTCATGAAAACTTGTTTTCGATATCAGCACAATTTCGCACTCAGTTACAGTAATAACAGAGGCAGAACGCGGCTTGCCATCGAGCAATGAAAGCTCACCAAAATAATCACCTTCATGCATGTAATTTAAATTTACCTGGCGACCATCTTCATTGTTGAGATATGCACTCGCAGTACCTTTGCGCAGAATATACAAATGCGTGGACTCGTCACCCTCGGTTACGAGAACCGTGTTTTTAGGATACTTGCGCAAGACACTGAGCTTTTCCAGCTGCACAAGATAATGGGCGGGGATAGCCGCAAATAAACTTACATTTTCTAACATGGTCGTTTTATTCTTCGTTTTCAGAGAAAAAATAGATAGGTAAAGGGAATATTACCATTATTTATTGGAAATATTACCATCACGCCTAACAGACACAAATAATCGGCAGACACAAACAAGACCAGCCAGGCACTCCCCCACCAACCAATAACAGCTATATGCATGGGCATTATCCTACGCAACATACCGCCCATCACCTGTTGTAATTGTCATAAAACAACTTAATAATCGCACGCCTAAAGCCCGCGGATTCAATGCATTATTCCGGTCACTTTCACGCAAGACCGCTTTAAACTGTCATCGCACATAGGTAAGGCAAACTGCCAAATGGTAAACGTTAAGACAAAACATTACTCGGCACCCACGCAATCTCGTGTTACTCATACACAAGATAATGTTGTTCATGCGCATGAAAGTGTCGCTCATATAGAGCACCGTGAACTCTCCTTAATGTTCTCCGATATAGTGGGCTACTCGCGCCTAATGGGCCGCGATGAAACGCTGACGATAGAAATGCTGGGCGATTATCGCAAAATTTTGCTCGCACATATTGCCGAGCACGGCGGCACATTTATAGAGTTCGCCGGCGATGCCATTTTTTCACGTTTTGATACGCCGCTCGCCGCCGTTAGTGCCGCGATTTCGATTCAAAAACATTTACACGTATTTAATCAAGGCAGAGAAAAAGAGTTACCGCCATTACAAACACGTATTGGCATCCACAAAGGCCAGGTTCTAGTACGCGAAAATGCAGTGTTAGGGGACGACGTGAATATAGCCGCACGGTTAGAGCCACTCGCCGTTGCTGACGGCATTTGCATATCCAAAGCAATTTATGACGACATACGATTAGAATTGCGCGAACCCGTAAAACCACTGGGCATTCAGGCTCTCAAAAATATCGAACAAAAAATTCGCGTCTATTTAATCAAGCCCACCGGCTTAAGTTGGCGCGACCATCTCCATTATTTTTGGCAAGCTTGCAGCAAAAAAATTGTGGCGTATCGTTACTCCATAATAGTTACAGCTTTATTACTATTTGCCGCCAGTTTTTATTTTATTCCCCGCTGGTTGGTGCCGGGCTATGCCGCTAACTATATTGAAATAGCTAATTTTAAAAACGTAATGAATGAAGACGGAAAGTCAGATTATTTTTCATCCGGCATCACCGAAGCTGTGCGCTCACAATTAGCAGACATGCG
Source organism: Gammaproteobacteria bacterium (assembly GCA_043745725.1). Classification (GTDB taxonomy): domain Bacteria; phylum Pseudomonadota; class Gammaproteobacteria; order Pseudomonadales; family Cellvibrionaceae; genus Cellvibrio. Next base: position 4,421 of record JAYTSJ010000060.1, read on the forward strand.
CGATGTATATATTGTAGAATCAGAAAAAGGCATACACGCACCTATTAAACTTGAAGGCAGCGTGCAAAAAAATGGCGATAATTTACGTATTGTTTATCGAATATTTCGCCGCGAAGGAAATGTGCAAATTGCCGGTGGAAAGTTGGATGGCGCCTACAAAGATATTTTTATTTTGCAAGATAGATTGGTAGGGGAAATTGCAAAGAGTCTAGCTGATGAGTTTAAATTGAAAAATTTTCGTCCAGCACCGTTAAAATTAACGGGTGATATTACGGCGTATGATTATTATTTGCAGGGTTTGGAGTTTCTTAATAAACCGTCGTCGCATGAAACCGCTGACGAAGCGATACAACGCTTTAATATAGCGCTGATACATGATCCAAAATTTGCGCTGGCAAATACTGGATTGTGCACTGCCTATTGGAAAAAATATGAGCTAACTGAGTCCGCGCGGTGGCTGAATGATGCTGAAGATTATTGTCTGTTAGCTCTTGCACAGGATGAAAAGTCAGCAATAACTTACAAAGCAATTGGAGCAATTTATCGTGATACCGGAAAATATCAAAAGGCGGTTGAGTATTTAGAAAAGGGTCTCATGTTAGATATATATGATGTGTCAACGGCGATAGTGTTAGCGAATGTTTACGATTTGATGAACAATAAAAAAAAGGCAGAAGCCTTGTATATTGAAACAATAAATCGGTCACCTAAAAACCGGAAAGCCTACGAAGGTTATGGATATTTTTTAACGCGAAATGGTCAATATGATGCAGCCATTAAAAATTACAACGTGGCGTTAAACTTAACTGCAGACAATGCTTTTGCATTAAATAATATTGGCGTCAATTTTTTCTATAAAAATGAATTTAAAAAAGCAGCGCTAGCATTCGAAGCAGCTGTAAAATTATCGCCTTACAGCGCGGCCTTCGCCAATACGGGCGACATGTATTATGCTGCTGGAGAATATCAAAAAGCTGCCGATATGTTTGCGCAGGCACTTCGGCTTGAGCCAGAGAATTATAAGTGGATGGTGTGTATCGCTGATACCTATAAATTTATCCCGCAAAAAAAGCCATTGGCGGACGAATATTTTAAACGCGCAATCAAGTCAGCCCGTGAGGAGATGAATTTGAATCCCAATGTTGCCAGAAGCTATCAATATTTGGCGAGGTCGCTGACGTATTTCGGAGACTTGTCGCAAGCCAACGCAGCCATTGAATTCGCGGATAACCTGGACGCCACCAGTACAGAAGCCTCTTATGCACACTTGAGGATTGCCGTTGTAGAGGGCAATGATGAAAAAATTCGAAAATATGCTAAACATTTGCTTGATACCGAGTATTCCGTTAAATTGCTGCTTGCCGACCCCGATTTTTCAGCACTCAAGGAAAAGCAGTTTCAGGATCTTTTTACTATCGAGAAATAACGTCACTTAAACCACCAAGGGAAGTCCTATGAATTACATTAAATTAATGATTATGGTTGCTGCGTTTGGCACGTTAGGAGCCTGCGCGTCCACTGAATGTAAGATTGACAAACATCGTACCGGCCATGCCCTGCCTGGCACCAATACAGTTGTTATTGGCGTGTCAGTTGATAAAAAGGGAGTGCCGCTTGAGAGCTACAAAGACATAGTACTATACCCAGGGCAAACTGCACTTTTTGCAGGACCGGACGAATTTAGTCTTGTATTTAAAAACAGAAAAACACCTAATGGCAAAGTAGAAAACAAGTCAGTGGATGGCGCTTTGGCGATTAAAATACCCGAGAGAATTTTTGAGCAGGCGGAGTTTTTGGAGGAAGGCCGTAAAAATGATAAGCTAATTTTTGACTATACTATCATTGTTAACGGTAAAGAGCTTGATCCGCCTATGACGATTAAACGACCAGACTAATTTTGTAATTATTATAAAAAACCGGCACCTAAATGCCGGTTTTTTTATGCCCTGCTTTTTCTCAAAAAAGAAGGCAAGCGGACTTCAGTACTTTTCGAAAGATTGATGTTGTCAAAAAAACCTAGCGTAGGCGTGAGTGCTAAAGCACCGCACAATAAAAAACCGACCTCATCGCAGAATTTCCTACTTGATAAAAACAATCAAACTGACTCGCAAATTGAGTGACATTTTTTAGTGAAATATTACCCAAATTGCAGTGCGCTATTTCCTCGAATAGGGTTAATAAATTACTTATCCTAGCCATCAAAGCATTAAGGATTATCGCGATGCTTTTTTGTGGCACTTGGTTGCACCTGCAATCAAGCCTTAATTAATTAAAGAGGGAGTTTCTTCATGAAGCCTAATGTTTCCTTTCGGCTGGCAACAGCCTTTTCACTGCTACTTTCAAGCTCAATGTTACTTTCAAGCCATAGTTTATTTGCACACTCTGCTGCCGATGCAAAAGCCGGCGGTTTGCGCGAGTTAATGGCGCAGAGCGCAGCGGTTGCCTATGGCAAGGTTGTTGATATTGAATACCGCAATTCCGAACCAACTAAAGAAGAGCCACAGGGTGTACCACACACGTTTGTAACCTACGAGATTGCTAAAGTGTTTCGCGGTTATTTACCAGAAAAAATTACTTTGCGCATTCCTGGTGGCGCCAACGGCAACGGTGGCGCATACAGCGTTACTAGCGCGCCAACTTTTGCTCGTGGTGAAGCCGACGTGTTATTTATTCCTGGCGGTGAAGCTGGCGATTGCCAACTAGTCAATTGCGTGGAAGGTCGTTTTCGCGTAGTTGAGGATCGCATTTACAGCGGCTTTGGCGTGCCATTATTTGCTGCTGAAAAAACGCTGGAATTTGGTGGAAAACCCCATTTTGAATTAAACACAATGGAGTTACCTCGCCCGAGTTTCGACAATGTTATTAAACAAACTGAAATCGTTAGATGGCTTGAGGCAAATAAAGTTGACGCCAATGGTTTAGCGGATTTGCGTAAAAAATACGATCTGGAGTCGCCACCTTTTTATCATATTGCGATGCGAGCGGATGGCCCGAGCAAAGTCGATGATTACTCTGGTGACCCGGAGGCAAGTGTTATGAACTTATACCCGGCACCAATGATTACGAATGATTTTTTTGCGTTGATTGAACGTTTTAATGTTGAGCTAGGGCAGTCTGATCAGAAAGTTATTTTCTCCAACCCAAAACTTGCTTTTACAATTAAACCTCCAGTAGTAACTGTCATGAAAGAAACGGCAACTATTTCGCCACGCCCTAGCTCTGAAGAAATAAATTTTCAAAACCAGCCAGAAGATTCTGTTCGCGCCAATACTAGCGCGACAAGTGCATTAAAAATCAATTCATTAACAGTTAAATAATATAGGGATGCATATCATGATACGGTTAAATTTATTTTTAAGTTCTTTGATTTTACTGCTGTCGCAATCTGCGTTCAGCGCTTCCTGGTTAGAATGTGATGGCGATAGCGGAAAAAAATTGCGCTGGGATGGCAACTCCACCACCGCTCGCATTAATACTATTAGTTTTTCCGGCAGTAATTTAACAGCAGTACAGCGCGGCATTGACGCCACCAACGCAAACCCATCACCTTTTATGGTAAACGCTGTGACTGAAACAGGCACCGTCGGCAGAGGCAATGGGCAAAATGAAATTTACGCTTCTGACATTTCACCGCCCGGCGTTGCGCAAATGAATTACCACTGCTATTGGTTTTTTGGTTGGCACTATGGTTTGGATGAAGTGGATGTAGTACTAGACTCCAGCCGCACATGGACTAGTTCAACAGCAAAGTCTGCAAACTTTGCGTACACAGGCTCGGCATTGCCCATTGATTCTGTTATTACACACGAGGTAGGTCATTTCCTCGGATTAATGCATGTGAATTGGGAATACAACGTGATGGGCGATTCATGGCGCCATCATCATACCAACGGTACAACAGCAAATATTTATTTTGGTGAAGATGCATCGCAAGGTGCACGCGTTTTATACGGCGATCAAGCGAGCACCTTTAACGATGTCGCTGTTGCCCATTGGCGACGTACGGGTGCAAACGGCGAATACTCTAGCCATGATCGCGTGCGAATTCGCAACAGTGCCAATACCGCAACCTTACCCGGTATTACTATCGCCGGTGAACCTGGCTTCCGCGTCACCCGCGGCACCACGGTACGGCCAGAGTTTACGCTGGAAAATAATGGCAAAACCACACAAACTAATATTAGTTTTGGCATGTACATTTCAACGAATGATTTTATTAGCACCGGCGACCGAAGAATTGGGGGCGGCACGTTTGGCTCTTTAAGCCCAGATGATGTATTCACTACCACCATTGCAACCGCTATTCCAAGCGATCTAGTCGTGGGCCAAAATTATTGGCTGGGCATTATTATTGACGAGGACAACAGCATTGCAGAAGTCAATGGTGCAAACAATATGGCGTACATTCCAATTCGCATTCAATAACAAAGCTCGTCACCATTACGTAAAGACCGGATGGTGCAACTAGATAGTAAAACAGGGATGTTGCAACAGAAAGATATGTACAAACAATAAAAAAGGCGACCCTTAGGTCGCCTTTTTTATTGTTTGATTACCGCCAGATGTGAAAAAGTCACAAATATCATTCGCATTTACACACAGACAGGCACCACTAAAAACCGTAACTTTAGCCCTGTAGCGGACATAAGGATCAATGACCGAAACAGCTTGTTTTAACACAATTTATGTTAACAATTTGTTTCAATTCTGCGTTTCAACAACGTGTTTCGTCGGCCAGGGAAAGGGCCGACACTACTCCACCTATTTATCTTCAAACCCACGCACTAAAGTAAGGCTCAATGGATTGTTACCGCAAACAATACTTATGACACAAATAGCTGCAGCCACACCACTGATACTGTCGCTCGGCGTGACGCCGTAACACCACATTTTGTCGCATCTGCCCCGCCGCTTAAACTGAAGGTTTTGGTATCGTCACCATCCGGGTCAATTAACACTGGAAAGTAAAAGCCAATAACCGACGCCGCTAAAAAATCATGCAAAAATCTTCGTAGTCGATTACCATAAAACCACCACATAAAATAATGAATCCAATCATGATTATTCAAGCAAGTTTATTTTTTATTATTTTATTGGCTGGATTACCGGCACAGGCTGCTGTAGTACTTGAATATCATCACATCAGCGATAAAACCCCAAAATCCACTAGCATCAGCCCTGAAAAATTTAATGCGCAAATGGATTATCTGGCCAACAATCATTTTAAAATTGTATCAGTCATAGAACTAGCGGAAAAACTTCGCAAAGGTGAAGCACTACCAGATAAAACTGTCGCAATTAGTTTTGATGATTCCTACGCAACCGTTTATCAAGCCGCTTTTCCATTACTCAAAAAACGTGGCTGGCCGTTTACATTTTTTATTAATACTGCTGCAGTAAGCACTTCAAGCTTATTTGTCACCTGGGATCAGTTGCGCGAAATGTCGCACAATGGCGCCACTATCGCCAACCACACTATGTATCACAATCATGTGCCGCGCTTAAAAGAGGGTGAAACCCGCAGCCAATGGCGAGAACGAACCAAAACAGAAATTGAACAAGCGCAAACAACGATAGAAAAAGAAATGGGCAGCGCAGCAAAAATATTTGCTTACCCATTTGGTGAATACGATGTTGAAGTACAGAAGCTTTTAAAGGAATTGGATTTTATTGCCTTTGGCCAACAGTCTGGCCCATTAGGCTCACAAGCAGACTTACAATCCGTACCACGCTTTCCCTTTGGCGGCAGCTTTACCGAACTTGATGATTTCATCATGAAAGTTAATACGCTACCAATGCCCATAAATCGGATTCAATTTTTTGCAGACAAACAACACGAGATCAATAATTTAATTGTGAAGCAGGGCGAACAACCTTATTTAGTCTTAAACATTAGCAATAACAATTTACTGGATAAAATTCATTGCTTTGCCACAGGTCAAGGCGCCATTAATAGTGAAATTATTGACGGAAAATTATGGGTGCAAGCGAAGCAACCTTTGCCACAAGGCCGCACCCGTTACAACTGCACTGCGGCAAGCTCAGAAAAAGGTCGTTTTTATTGGTACACGCAACAGTGGTTGGCAACTGACAAAACCGGGATATGGAATTATAATGATTAGCTCTCCTTAAAGCAGCGCTATACTCGGACATAACTTTCAAGATACTTTTTTTATGCGCAAACCACCCTGCCCAACGATAATTGATATTGAAGCGTCCGGCTTTGGATCAACGAGCTACCCTATTGAAATTGGCGTTATTAAATTCAATGGTGACCGTTATTGTTCTTTGATCAAGCCCGCAGCTGATTGGCAGCATTGGTGTAATAGCGCAGAAAAAATTCACAGCATTTCACGCTCATTGCTAGAAGCTCGTGGCAAATCTCCGCGTCAAGTATGTGAAGAATTGAATATTTTTTTGCAGGAAACAACAGCTTATAGCGACGCATGGACTCATGACAGCCCATGGCTTACCAATCTATTTTTTACCGCGAGAATAAAGCAAAACTTTCATTTAAGTCCTATTGAAAACATTGCTACTGAAGAGCAACTCCTATTGTGGGATGCCACGAAAATTCAATTACAGCAGAAGCTGAATATTGAACGTCATCGCGCCAGTGGCGATGCCTATCTAATTCAACAAACCTATGTCGAAACGAATCATTTACTTGCAGTAAAGCGAGATTAGATACCTCGTTAACTATCAGCTGCACTCGGGCCTTTCTAGCCAACACTTCGCCTAACCTCGCACAAGGCTTGCGCTATTTCTGACTCAGAGCAATTCAACGGTTGTTTGTTTCCGATATTCCGACGGCGTCATTCCTGTCAATCTTTTAAAGAAACGATTAAATGCGGTTTTGCTGTTGAATCCGCACTCCAACTGAATATCAATAATTGAGTTATGCAATTTGCTTTTGTCCGCGAGGAATTCTTTTGCTGCTGCCACCCTGTGACTATTAATAAATTCAAAAAAATTAGTGTGGAGATGTTTATTAATAGCTGCGGAAACGGCTCTTGGCGAAAGGCCTATGCTGGCAGAAAACCTGTCGATATTTATCGCAGTCTCCAGGTGCAATTTGTGTTCATCAATACCATTATTTATTCTTTGAATTATCTCATCTATCTCACCCGGATTGTAATGCGGTAGTTTTTTATTATCCTGCAGGTCGGCGGCCAGCATTTTTCCAGCATTATTGAGGCTCAGGATAAAAAGAAATTGTAACAGGAAAAAATTAAGGTAGTTGTGCACAATCCCCATGCTATCTATGGTTGCCACAAAGACAGAAAAATTAAAAAATCCATAGAACTCGAATAGAATTTTCAAGGCCCACACCACCAGAAATCCAAGCAATAATATGGTGATATAAGCAGTACTTGAAAACTGATAGTCTGAAACCGAATTTTTGATATTTTTATCGTAGGTTTTTACTACGATTAAGGCCAGGAAGCCGTAAATGATTGCCGTCAAGTGAATGAGAAAATGCATCTTGCCCGGCGCTCCATCATAGTAAAAAGAAATAGCATCGCTGTTTGACCTTACGGCTGGCAGGCCTGACCTAAACATCAATAATGCGATTAGAGGCAGAGCGACAATAGTTGTGATATGGATTTTTAATAAACCTAACAAGTTGAAGTTTTTATTTGTTAAGGAGGCTATGTAGAGATAAATCAGTGAGCCCTGGAAAATATAAGAACAGTCCTGCACAAACAGCAAGGCATCCAGGCTGTATTTGAAACTTGACCTGAAGTAATCATTCCAAAAAAATAAAATACTCAATGCCAATACAGACTGATTGAGAAAGAAGATAGTCAATATAGATGTTTGCATTTTATTGGTCTTGTTAGTAAAGACCTGAAATATTGCCAACAGGCACCCACTCATAATAGTGAACAGTAAAA
>JAYTSJ010000061.1:0-3512 GCA_043745725.1 Gammaproteobacteria bacterium
AGGTACGTACAATTTTTCACAACAAGCCGCTATGACCCTTGCCCAGGCAGAACAAGCATTACAACTTGGTGCGCAGCTGGCAGAGCGCGAAATCAATAATGGCTCAAACTTGCTGGCCTTCGGTGAAATGGGCATTGCTAATTCCAGTTCCGCTGCGGCAATTTTAGCTGCGTTGAGTAATGCCCCCATTGCGAATTGTGTTGGTTTGGGAACGGGAATTAATTCCGAACAGCTGGTAAAAAAAATCACCTTAGTGACGAAAGCAGTTGCACGTATTACCGATAAAACTCCACTTAATGTTATTGCGGAGGTGGGCGGTTTTGAAATCGCACAAATTTGTGGTGCCATGCTCGCTACCGCAAAGGCCGGTAAAATGATCGTGGTTGATGGTTTTATTGTGAGTGCGGCGGCACTACTTGCGGTGCAATTTAATCCTAATGCGCGCGACTACATGATTTTTGCACATCAATCTGAAGAGGCAGGCCACCAATTAATGTTGTCTATGCTGAAGGCAAAGCCATTATTACATTTAGGTTTGCGTTTAGGTGAGGGCACTGGTGCAGCACTGGCATTGCCACTGATTAAAGCGGCGATTAGTTTTTATAATGATATGGCAACATTTGAAAGTGCGGGTGTTACCGTTTAATGAGCTTTATTGAGAAAAAAATGAAAGGCATTAAACAACAAGTAAATTTATTTTTTCTGGCGCTAGGTTTTTTTAGCCGCATTCCTATGCCACATTGGGTTGTCTATTCACCGGAAAATTTAAATCGCTCTAGCCGTTATTTCACCTTAGTCGGTTGGCTGCTAGGCATGTTGGTGGCTGGTTGTTTTTGTATGGTGCATTTGTTTTTTTCTATCAATATAAGCCTTTGGTTGACGATGGTGTTTAGCTTGCTATTAACGGGTGCATTTCATGAGGATGGCCTGGCCGATACTGCAGATGGCTTTGGTGGCGGCTACACGATTGAAAAAAAACTTGGCATTATGAAAGATAGCCGCGTTGGCACATATGGTGCTGCAGCTTTAATCATGGTACTGATGGGAAAATATTTATTATTGGTTGAAAGCAGTTATATCGCATACAGTATTATTGTTGCCTATGCACTTTCGCGCGCTGTGGCAGCCAGTTTAATTTTCGATATGACATATGTGGCCGATATTGATAGCAGTAAAATTAAACCGCTCGCTAATAACCAATCCAAAACGGATCTGTTCATTTTACTTGTCACTGGCCTACCGATATTTTTACTGTTGCTCTGGCAGAACGCTTTACTATTATGTTGTGTATTAATATTGGTTCGTTATGCCTGTAAATTTTATTTTATAAAACAGCTTGGCGGCTATACGGGGGATTGTTTAGGTGCCGCACAACAAGTTACTGAGCTCATTATTTATGCATTGCTGTTATTGATAAGTACCAGGTCAGGGTTTTAGTATTATGATTACACTTGTTTTAGGTGGTGCTCGCTCTGGAAAGTCAAAATTTGCACAGCAATTAGCAAGTACAAACCAGGCTCCTGTTTTGTATATAGCCACCGCTACTGCATTGGATAGTGAAATGGCTGAGCGCATAGCTCACCATCAACAAAATCGCCCCAGTGAGTGGCGAGTGCGCGAATCTCCATTAGATTTAATTTCTGTATTATTAGAAGAGGGTAATAATAATCAAGCTATTTTGGTGGATTGTTTAACTCTGTGGCTAAACAATCAATTGTTTCATTTTCCTGACCAAAATTTCGATTTATTATTTGAAAAATTAATCGCAGCTTCACTCAAGTGTAAGGCCACTATTATTTTTGTCGCCAATGAGGTTGGTTTGGGCATTATCCCCATGGGAAATATTAACCGAAAATTTGTTGATGAAGCTGGCCGACTCAATCAAAAAGTCGCACAAGCTGCGAACCAGGTATTTTTTATTGCTGCTGGCTTACCTCTAATTCTCAAGAGCTCTCAAGAGTCCTCAAGAATTCTCATGAATGAAATCCATGAGCACTAAAACATTTACGTTATTGCGTCACGGAAAAGTAAATGGTGAGCCAGCACTATATGGTCATACGGATATAGCGCTAAGCGCACAAGGTTACAGTGACCTGCAAAATGCCATTGAGAAAATTCACGCACAATTAACAGTAGATTGTATTATCACATCGCCTTTAATTCGCTGCGCTACTCTTGCTCAGGAATTTTCTACACAGCACAAAATCCCCCTACAACTAGAATCACAATTAAAGGAAATGCACTTTGGCACTTGGGATGGGGTTCCTTTTGATCACACAAATAATACATGGCAACAGCTTGAGGTTTTTTGGAATTCACCCTTTTTAACGCATCCACCAGAAGGTGAAACCTTAGCATTTTTTGCTCAGCGTGTTATTCAAACATGGGAAATATTGATCCAGAAAAATTCCGACCAACATCATCTTATCGTCTGTCATGGTGGTGTCATTAGAATTATTCTTGCGCATATTTTACAAATCGATTGGCGCAACGCTAACTTGTTTAAGCAATTACATATTGATTATGCCAGCACTACAAGAATTGAGATCGTAGATAATGAAGGCGCACTGCCAATCGTGAAGTGGATAGGTGTAATTTAGGCTTCGGGCGCGAATAAAAATTAGCTTTTGTTGCTTGACTCATTTCTTCCAACCCCGTACCTTGCGCACCTGAGGTGTTTGGCGCGCCAATTGCTGTAATGACTATTATTTTGATAGCTATTACTGGAATAACTTAAGGTTAGCGTCGAATTAAATGGGAAGTATGTGCGCTAGAAAAAATAGCAAAGCCTACACTGCCCCCGCAACGGTAAATGCAACTGTTTTACAGTTCATGCATAAGTCCGATACCAGCCTTAAAACCATTTATTCACGATGTCGCGGAGGGCAACATCAGTGGAAATTCTGTGTTTTATGGCTTTATTTTTTAGAGCTGCGCGCATTTTTCCCACTTCCCCTCCCTCATCCCTTTTTTGGATTGAGGAATCTTATGTCTACAAAAATCTTTGCTTTAACAGGCCTTAGCGCCGTGCTTTTATCACTGCCTTTAGCCCATGCTGCGTTTGCTGCCGACGAAAAAATCGAAACTGTATATATCAGTGCTACTCGCAGTGAAGGCCCACAAATGCCGGTTGCCACGCAAATTACGGTAATTGATGCCGAACAAATGCGCGTGAGCGGTGCTACTACAATTACTGAAGTTTTGCGCACCCAAGCAGGTATTCAAATTCAGGATGCCGACGGCAGTGGTGGCCGAAATGTATCGGTTTCAATGCGTGGTTTTTCCGCTACTGCAGTCAATAATACGTTGATATTAGTTGATGGTCGTAAATTGAATAATCCAACTCTCGCTGGCCCTGCATTAAATACAGTTGCATTAAAAGATATTGAGCGTATTGAAATTGTTCAAGGTAGCGCGGGCGTACTTTACGGTGATCAAGCAGTTGGTGGTGTTATCAATGTAATTACTCGTCATGCTAAAGCAGGTGAAATTAAAGGTTCAGTTACTGCTGA
>JAYTSJ010000062.1:0-14552 GCA_043745725.1 Gammaproteobacteria bacterium
CCTCTTTTTTATGCGTCGTAGCATGAGGAGATTGAAATTCTTTAACTCGAACATCGTGAGCATTTTGTCCATTTTTTTGTTGGCATGCAACAAGAGTACAGAAGCAACAAATCAATATAATTAACAATGTATTTTTCATCGTGAATCTCAACATTTAGTTAGCCATCACCTGAACGTTAAAGCAAAAAGTATTTACTTGGGTATTTGTAGAGTCATGATTACTAAGATCATAAACCTCAAGAATATAAACTCCGTTTGATAAGCTTAGATTACCTGAAGCATTATTAGCGACAGTGTTCGTAACCGCTAGAATTTTCTGGCCTTTGTTATAAACAATTATTTCAGGTTTTGAAATTGCATCAGCACCACCGCCTGCTTTTGTTACTTTGACTCCATAAGAGCCTGCTTGAGATATAGTGAGTTTTAGAAGTTGCGAATTTGCGAGCCTATTAAATTTACCGAACTCAGGCGAACTGCAAATATTAATGGCGGCATTATCGGGATTAATTGTTTTGTAAACCGGCAAGCTAACTGCTAGTCCCCCATCATTTGATTCGTTTGTTCCATACTCATCAGTGCCATTGATATTTTGCTCTAACATTAAATCATTAAAAGCAGTTGCTTGATCACTCAATAGCGCTTTAAGTTGTCCATAAAATAAAAACACACTGGTCATCGCTTCATGCGAAAAATAACTACTATTATTTAATACAGAAAAAATGGGTGTAAAGTCATTGGCAGTTTTATTATTTGAGCTGTTATAGTAATTATAAAATATAGAACCAATAGAGCCCTCGCTAAAAAAACCTTTCACCGAACGAACTTTATTCCCAATGTTGCTAGCAAAACCTGAGTTTTGTGCACTGCCGGATGAGTCGGTATATATAGGGTTATTTAACATCATCGCGGAAAATGCATTGGCAAACCCTTCAGACATTGAAAGCCGCATATCCAATGTTTCACCGCTAGCATGTGCTCCGCCCACGCTATCTGAGCGAGAAAAATTTTGTTCAATATAATGGCCCCATTCATGGAGTATGACGTGGCCGTCATACTCATCAGTATCATTATTTGCATCACCTAAAATATAAATGGCAGTATCATCAAAAAAAGTAGTACCAATTTCACCTAAGGCATAATTGCCATCCGCTTCATTATTTTTTGTACTCCATCGCAATTCAATCGGTTTGAAGTCGTGGCTATTTCCCGCTTGATTTACACCAGCTACACCGATATAGATATCATCCAAAATAGCAAAGGGTGCTGCTGCACGAGCAGATGAATAACTAGTACCCCCCCACCCCGAAGCTGCATTTAAATTACGTGTAGAGTTACTATTACCTGTAGATGCCAAAGCGCCGGTCAAAGTATAAAGTGCATTATTATGAGTATTGTCGGTTACCCTAAAATCCCAGCTTGGTGATGAGCCATGCAATAATTCAGCTTTTACGCGCACTCCTACCAATGTATTTTTGAGTGCAGAAAATGAATAGCTACCGTCACTAGCAGTAATACTGCTGCCCAGAATAGCTCCACTTTCACTGACCATCTCAATTACTGCACCACGCACCGGACGCTGTTCTATTGCGAGGTAATTCAAGCCATTATTACTTTTATGCGGAACATAATCATAAGTGATGGTGCCAGCCAACATTATTAACTCAGCATCCGTGACACTGGATGCTGACGATGAGTTCTGGCTGGATGACGAACCGGGTGTACTTGCTTGAGACTTATTATTAGAACCACTACTACCACATGCACTAAGGGCGACAACGAATGCCATCAGGAGCCACAATGAAATTCGCTCAAGCGAACAACCAGGTAAATTTTGCATTGAAAATTCCATATTTATCTCAATCCTGCAATCATAGACAACCCCATCTCATAGACCAAGCACTATTGCTTCAAAAGGAGATGCATAACACAGCGAACAATTTACTAAGGGTCCAAGAAAGCAAAAAGCACACTAATATGGCAACAAAGAAAAGGATGAAAACATTGAGTGAGGATAAGTCGCAACGAAAAAAAAGCCGACTTGCGCCGGCTTTTAAGTAACATTTAAGGAGGCATTACAAGGTTGGGATTTTGATATCTTTAAACAGTTCATCCAACTCCATTCGGGAATGACGATTAAAGGCTTCGTTAACGACATCTTTGGTCAAGTGCGGAGCAAACTTTTCGATAAAATCAAACATAAATCCACGCAAGAAAGTACCGCGACGGAAACCAATTTTGGTGGTGCTAGGCTCAAACAAGTGGCTAGCACTCAGTGACACCAGGTCAGCATCAACCGCAGGGTCATAGGCCATTTGCGCGATAATACCGATCCCCAATCCAAGGCGAACATAAGTTTTAATAACATCGGCATCAGCTGCCGTAAACACCACACGCGGAGCCAAGCCACGGCTAATAAAGGCCTCATCTAGCTTCGAGCGACCGGTAAAGCCGAATACGTAAGTCACAATCGGATACTTGGCAATATCCTCAAGCGTCAGGTGTTGTATTTGTGTCAAAGGATGGTTTTTAGGTACAACAATACAGCGATTCCAGCGGTAACATGGCATCATGATTAAATCGCTGAATAACTCCATTGCCTCAGTGGCAATCGCAAAATCAACCGTACCATCAGCCGCCATTTCTGAAATCTGCATGGGCGTACCTTGATGCATATGCAGAGCGACTTCCGGATACTTTTTAATAAACTGGCCAATAACCGGAGGCAACGCATAGCGTGCCTGGGTATGGGTAGTCGCAATAGTAAGAGTGCCCTTCCGCTCATTGCTAAACTCCTGAGCAACTTGCTTAATACTCTCTACTTTACGCAGGATTTCTCCTGCTTTTTTCAAAATGGCTTCGCCTGCCGGGGTAATACGAGTTAAATGTTTCCCACTACGCGAGAAGACCTCCACACCCAACTCATCTTCCAACAAACGAATTTGCTTACTAATCCCTGGCTGAGAGGTATAAAGGCTCTGTGCAGTTGCCGACACATTTAAATCGTGATGAGCAACTTCCCAGATGTAACGTAATTGCTGTAGCTTCATAAGCCCTCCACATGGCTTATTGGACCGGAGTTTCTCGTTGATCTACATGATGATCAACAGTTATAAGAACACGTAAACTCTATGTGATTGAAGAATAGACATTCATTCCATTAAATTCCAATTTAATTTCATCTTTCACATAAAGAGTATTTCTTACAACTTTAGACCATATCCACCAATTTTATAGTTTTTAGGATGAATTTTTATTCCGGTTTAATTGATGAAATCAAAATTCACGGTAGAAGTGGTTGATTGGCGATGCCGTGCGGTACATGCCCCGTTGCAACATGCTCACTCGCCGAATCACAATGTATACGCTGATCGTCAAAGAATACATCGGCACCATATGCCTTTAAAAAAGTGCCCTTTGATAATCCACCCAAGAATAACGACTCGTCGATACGAATATTCCAGGCACGCAAGGTACGAATAACGCGCTCATGTGCAGGCGCTGAACGTGCAGTGACTAATGCAGTACGAATCGGGCAATCGTGCTCACCAAACTCACGCTGCAAACCTTGTAGTGTCGCCAAAAATTCCTTAAATGGGCCGCCAGTTAAAGGCAATTTCGCAGAAGCCTTTTCACTTTCTGTAAAAGCACTTAACCCTTCTTGTTTATAAACACGCTCTGCCTCATCGGAAAACAACACTGCATCACCGTCAAAAGCAAAACGTAAAATATCTTCATGATCCACATTGCTTTTGGATGCTAATAACGTCGCTGCTGCAATACCGTGATCGAGCGCATCACGTACATCATCAGCATTAGTTGACAAAAATAAATGACAACCAAATGCTGATGCATAACCATAGGGCGAGGTGCCACTACAAAAAGCTGCACGAGTAATATTCAAACCATAGTGTTCGATGGAGTTAAAAATACGCAGACCGGTGTCGGCACTATTGCGCGACAGCAATAACACTTCAACGCGCGGCTCACCGCCCAAGCGCTCATTTAACCGCAATAATTTCTGCACCATAGGGAAACCATCTCCCGGCATAAGTATTTCATCTTCATGTTCAATTTGATAGCGTGTATAAGCATCAAGCCCTTCGTTAACAAATACCTGATGGCTGTCATCCAAATTGAATAACGCACGCGAAGAAATGGCAATGACTAATTTGTTACCAAAATTACTTGGCATGAAAAATTTCCTTTAACAATAAAATGAAGGGCACTTCCGGAAATTCAATTTGCGTGACGATGGCGAGGCATTTTCGCACGGAGAACCGCAGTTTATAAGTTATAAATGAGGATTCGAGTACGAAAATAACGACGCTAGCGCACGAAAAGTGGATTGCCGGAGGTGCCCTGAATATGTTAAGCAAGACTTTTACTAACCACTTCAAATACATCTTTCGATAAATTTGGTTCTGCCAAAATACGCTCTAGCTGGGCCTTCATTAAGGTTTGGCGAATAGGATTATACTTTTTCCATTTGGTTAACGGAGTTAATAACCGCGCAGCAATTTGTGGATTTTGACTATTCAATTCAATAATTGTATCCGCTAAAAACTCATAACCAAGCGCCTTATTAGCTGCGGTTAATTGATGAAAGTTAATGGCATTAGCATTGCAGAAGCTGGAAATCAATGCACGAATTTTATTGGGGTTTTTGTTGTCGTACGCGGAATGTTGTTGTAAATTTTTAACTCGTTCCAAGGTATTCTGCAAACTGCAAGTTGCTTGCACCGTTAGCCATTGATTTACCACCAGCGATTCATGCTGCCAGCGATGATAGAAATCTGCCAGGGCGTTTTCGGCAAGGTTTTTTGCAGCAGATGATTCCGCATTGACAAGCTGAGCTAATGCCGCCATCACATCGGTCATATTGTTAGCAGTAGCATATTGTTGTTCGCAAGCGTTAATGACAGGTTCATCATCCAACAACATTAAATATGCGAGGGCAACATTTTTAAGGCTACGAGAAGCAATTGCATCAGCAGTTGCCGCGTAAACTATTTCATGATTATAGTTATTATAGATCCGCTTAAATTCACTCTGCAATTCACGCGCAATAATTTTTCTCACCGCATTGCGGCCATAATGAATTGCTTCTACGTCAACCACTTCCGCCAACTCACTAATATAGGCCTCCGATGGCAAGCTAAGCATATAGGCAACCATAGCTTGATCCAGGCTTTCATCTTGCAACACACTACGATAGGCATTAATTAAACGTTCATCAATGCTTATCGTTTTGATATCTTCACCTCGTTGATAGATGGCGATAACATCGTTAATTATTTGTAGTGCTAATTGCTGGCTGGCATCCCAGCGATTAAAGCCATCGCTATCGCGACTCATTAGTAACATTAAATCTTCACGCGAATAATTGTAATGCACTTTCACGGGCGCAGAAAAACCACGTAGCAATGAGGGCACTGGCTTTTCTAGCACGCGCTCAAATACAAATGTTTGTTCAGATTTAGTTAACTCAATAACCTTATGTGTATTGTCACTGGTTTCAAAATCAGGGGGAGCATCTTTTAAATAGAGTGGTAAATCACCGGCACTACCCAATAAGCCCATTGCAATCGGAATATGAAAGGGTAATTTTTCTTGACATTCCGGTGTGGGTGGGCACGATTGTTTTATGTTTAAGGAATATTCTTGAGTATCTTCATTGTAGTGATCAGTAATCTGTATACGCGGCGTACCTGCTTGTGAATACCAGCGTTTGAATTGAGTCAAATCTTTACCCGAAGCATCAGCCAAAGCTGCCACAAAATCTTCAGTCGTTACCGCTTGGCCATCATGACGTTCAAAATATAAATCTGTTCCGTTACGGAAACTTTCTTTACCTAATAAATTTGCCAGCATGCGGACAATTTCCGCCCCTTTTTCATACACCGTCATGGTATAGAAGTTAGAAATTTCCATATAGGATTCAGGACGAATCGGGTGTGCCATTGGGCCGGCATCTTCTGCAAATTGCAGTGTACGCAACAGCGAAACATCCTCGACTCGTTTTACCGTGCGCGAACCCATATCGGCAGAAAACTCCGAATCGCGATAAACGGTAAAGCCTTCTTTTAAACTTAATTGAAACCAATCGCGACAGGTTACGCGGTTGCCGGTCCAATTGTGAAAATATTCATGGGCCACGACTCCTTCCACACGTTGAAATCCACCGTCAGTGGTAGTCTCAGGTTTTGCTAACACGCAAGATGTATTAAAGATATTAAGGCCTTTATTTTCCATAGCGCCCATGTTGAAATCATCTACGGCAACAATCATAAAAATATCTAAATCGTATTCGCGACCATAAACTTCTTCATCCCAACGCATTGCATTTTTAAGCGAAGCCATAGCGTGCGCACACTTATCTAAATCCTTAGGCTCAACAAATATTTTTAACGTAACTTCACGCTTAGAACACGTGATAAATTTGTCATCAATGTGCGCCAAATCGCCTGCAACCAAGGCAAATAAATACGCAGGTTTTTTGAAAGGGTCATGCCATGTCGCAAAGTGACGATTATTCTCTAATGCACCTTGTGCAATTAAATTACCGTTGGATAACAGCACAGGATATTTTTTATCCGCCGCCACAGTTGTGGTGAATTCACTCATTACATCCGGACGATCCAGATAATAAGTAATTTTTCGGAAGCCTTCAGCTTCGCACTGCGTGCAATACATAGTGCGCGATTTATACAAACCTTCAAGCGACGTATTTAATTCAGGTTTAATGCGGACAACACTGGTCAAAACAAATTGTGTGGGAGTGTTATTAATGGTAAGAGTTTCTTCGCCAAAACTATAATTGTCAGGGTTTAATAACTTACCATCAATAGCAATAGAGACCAACTCTAAATCTACGCCGTGTAATATCAGCGAGCTTGCCGGTTTTTTTGCTGCTGGATTTATACGCAGCTGTAAATTTGTAGTGACAATCGTTTTTTCATTATGAATATCGAAATGCAATTCTGTTTTATCAATTAAATAATCAGGAACCTGGTAGTCTTTTAAATAAATTGATGTGGGTTGTTGTTCAATAGCAGACATGGCAATACCTTAAATTTATTTACAGGGTGAACAGCTATATTCACAACATAGAGCTTAGATTCAGTAAGTTTTACTCAATCCATTTAACAGGTTTTTCTTGCTCAGTATGTTCGTGATCATGATCGTCGCCACAATAAGCATGAGGTTTCGGTGGAATGTAACCGGTATGATTTTCGGGCGATAAATGTTTGTGCTCATAAGCAATCACCGCTTGCATACATAACTCCCGTTGTTCCGCACTAATTTTATTGCCATCAAGCCATTTTCCCAGCTCAATAGCACGCTTTAAATTTTCATATATTTCAGGGGTAATGCTGTTTAAGAGTTGTTGTAAATTCATTATTTAAACTCTAACAAGTTTTAATATTTTTGTAGTGATTAGTGCAAAGGCACAACCGGCCAACAAACCGCCCAAGTGCGCCGCATTAGCGACGCCACCATCGATAAAATAATCTACCATCCCCGTCATACATAAAACCAACCACACCAACATAAAAATTATGATTCCAGGAGAAACTGCCGTTAACCTATGGGGGGCTAACTTGTGGCTTACCATAATAAAACCGACCAATGCATAAACAACACCAGACATACCACCAAATTTGCTTGCATCTGACCACAAGCTTTCTGCGCTATTTGATGCGATGGCGGCAAACACAAAAAATATACAATACCATTTCTTGCCAAGCAAAATTTCTACTCTGCGGCCAAGATCCCACATCCACAAACTATTAAAAAGTACATGTAAAAAGCCAAAATGTATAAATACAGGGGTAATTAAGCGCCAGGATTCATTAAGAGTAAAGTTGGAAAAACGTTTAAACATAAACAAATATAAAAACTTAAATTGTGGATCTATATAATATAAAAATGCACCCACAATACTTAACGCAATCAATAAACTGGTAATGGGTGTTATTTTAATTTGATCAAGAAATGATGGTACTGACGACTGAGTTGTTGGTTGAGGAGTCTTATGCAATTCAATATGAATTTTACCTTGCGTTACATTATCTAAAAATTGCAATAAAGGTTCAACGACCGAGGGATCACTAACCGCTACAACCTGGTTACCGCTTTCTTCATAAATTTGATGCGCAATACCGTGCTGACGCAGGTAGCCAGTGGCGGCAGATAAATCAGTTTCTAGTGGAAATTTTTTAACTATAATCCAATTCACAGATAGCTCTTTTAAATAACAGGTTCGCGGTTAAGGATCTACATATTCCCAAACAAAATTTTTCGCTTGCAATTGTTGTTCACCATCCATGCGATAAGCGACTAAACGCCCATATTTTACCGCACTGTAATCCAAACAAGCGACATTATTTGCAATCGGTTTGGGCTTTCCTTTTAACCAATAATGTCCCACAAATAATGGTGGCTCATTAAGGTCGTAATTAATCATTTGCGAGCGATGCTGTTTACTGATCCGTTCATTAGCGACGGCATGCGGCAATGGATCAGGCTGGAATAGCAATTCACCATAGGTTTGCGCGCGATGCGCCCAAAATTTGGTGCGGAAACTGCTGCGTTCATAGCCGTCACTTGACAACACACTCACACCCTTGGGCAAAGGCATATCCACACCACTGGTTAACCTTTGCTTGATCCGTGCAGACAATGAATCTTTTTGCGCAGTTTCAACAATAAATTGTGTATCGAAATAGCCATTACCGAAGCGCGCTTTATGCGCAGCAATTAACTCGTGATCCCAACAAGCATGCACCACACGAAATGCGTTGCCTGCATTTACATCGCCAAACTCCATAAATAACGGCAAGGTTTTAAACCATTGCACAAAGTCTTGCCAGTCAGTTGGATAGCTTGCAAATTGCTCAAGAGTTTCGGCAATTTGCCGCGTATGATTCGCGGTGTGTGGACGCAGATATTCCACTTTTCCAAGCCCGGGAACTTCCGCTTTTGTACAATAGCTAATAGCATTAAATTCATGATTGCCCAGTACCATCTGCGCACTACCCTGTCGCACCATGCTATGAACGATTAACAGTGCCTCACGGATCCGTGGGCCGCGATCAATAATATCACCCACAAAAATAACACGACGTTTTGCATGTTGATAAACACCCTGAACTTTTTTGTAACCTAATTTTTGCAATAAACGTTCAAGTGTCATTGCGCAACCATGCACATCACCGATTAAGTCATAGCCTTCAACGGGAGAAAATATTTTATCAGCATGATTTATAATGCGCATGGCCACCATCACTACTACAGAAGACTATTAATTATCTAAAAGAGTTCCGCCCCAACCAAGTTTAGTGCGGCAACGCTCGTAAAAATTATAATCTTCAGGATGTAAAAGTTTTAATAAATCCGGTTTTTTAGCAATATGAATTTCATCGCCCAAACACATTTCAAAATGGGTATGCCCATCGCAAGAGATCATAGGAATTGCGCGACTATGCTCGCCTACACGAATCATAATCTGGCTGCTACCTGCAACTACCATTGGGCGGCTGCTCAATGTATGCGGGTTCATCGGCACGAGTACTATTGCATCTAATTTAGGATGCATTAATGGGCCGCCACCACTCAATGAATAGGCTGTAGAACCCGTGGGGGTTGAAACAATAATACCGTCGGATGATTGTGTCGTCACAAAATCACCGTCCACATAAATTTCATATTGCAACATGTGGACAAATTGGCCAGGGTGCAAAACAACTTCATTTAAGGCTTCGCCAATTGCAACAACTTGGTCGCCACGCTTGATGGACATATCCAATAAAAAACGCTCCTCCAGCGTATATTTACCGGACAAAACCTCTGCCACTTTAATTTCAATATCTTCTGGCATGATATCGGTTAAAAAGCCGAGGCGACCACGGTTAACACCCAGTAAAGGCACATGATATTTTGCCAGCGCGCGCGCGCCACGCAACAAACTGCCATCGCCCCCAACGACAATCACTAAATCACATAACTTTCCCAGAAACTCTATATCTACGACCTGACGTGCGGCATCAAGCATGGGGTCACCTTTTAGTAACTCGGCAGTTGCTTGCTCCAGCACAAATTGCACGTTGCGCGCCTGCAAAAAAGTAATGAGGCGCTTGAGTGAATAGGTTGCTCGCTCGTTGTGTAAATGGCCAATAAGGCCAATCATTGAAAAATGCGTCATGCTAGTCACTATTTGTTTGTGTGGCGTTAGTTTGCGTACCGTTAATGTGGTGACTCTTGATTAAGATCACTCAGCGCGTGATTAAGATCCGTACTATCGATGAAGTACTGTACTATCGATGAAGATCCATACTACCGATCAAATCAGCCGAGGGCAGTGTTAACCTATACTGACCATATTAATGTGATTATTATAGCCAGATTATAGGTTGATTACATACCCGTTCAGGGTTTAGACAAACAATACGGCTGTAGCAAATTTATCAGCACGGAATGAATATGCCTATGAAAACTTTTTTTATATCTGTCGCTATCCTAACCCTTGCACTTTGTCTCAATGCTTGTAGCAACAAAGAACACAATCAAGCCCTCGGAACACTCGAGCGCGATCGAATTGTGCTTAAGGCTACAGCAGCAGAAATTATTATTGCCCGCCCCTTGCGAGAAGGCGCTGTAGTTAAACAAGGTGATTTACTCGTGCAATTGGATGGCACGCAACAACAAGCTCAGGTTGCCAAGGCAACCGCAAATCTTGCCAGCGCTAAAGCAATGCAAAGTAAATTACGTAATGGTGCGCGCACAGAAGATATAGCCGCAACGCGCGCGCAGCTCGAACACGCCGAAGCACAACTCATTCAAACTGAAAAAACATTTAGCCGCACGGCAACCTTAGTGAGTCAAAAATTATTAGGCCAAGCTGAGTTAGACAGCGCTCGCGCACAACGCGATTCAACACAAGCCGATGTACGTCGTGCGAAACAAAATTTATTACTGTTAACCAACGGCACTCGCGCCGAAGATTTAGCACAAACAGATGCACTGGTTGCCGCAGCCGAAGCTGCACTAACAGCGGAACAATTTAAATTACAGCAATTAAGCATTACCGCTACTCGTAACGGCGTGTTGGATCAATTACCAAAATATGTTGGTGAGCGCACCAATATTGGCGAAGCCGTCGCATTATTGTTAGCCGGTGGCGCACCTTATGCGCGCGTATATATCCCCGAACCCGCACGTACGCAATTAAAAGTTGGGCAAATTTTAAAAGTGTATGTGGATGGTTTTGAAAAATCCTTTGACGGAAAATTACGTTGGGTTTCACAAGACCCAGCCTTCACACCTTACTATGCACTTAACTCAACCGATCGTGCACGTTTAGTTTATTTAGCAGAAATAGATTTACCTGAATCTGCTAATGATTTACCCAGTGGCTTACCCGTGCAGGTAGATTTAATTGCAACCGATGCAATCACAGAAAATCGGACAAAATAATGTTGCCTGATATTGCAATTGAAACAAAAAACCTAACTCGCCGCTTTGGTGATTTTACGGCCGTCGACAATGTCAGCCTGGTTATTCCCGCAAAAACTATATACGGTTTTTTAGGGCCCAATGGCAGTGGCAAATCTACCTGCATGCGTTTGATTACTGGATTGTTGTTGCCCACGAGTGGCAGTATTCGCGTGCTCGGAATGAATATCCCGGAACAAACTGAATCACTGCGTTTACGTATTGGTTACATGACGCAAAAATTTTCACTCTATGACGATTTGAGCGTAATCGAAAATTTACGTTTTATCGCGCAAATTTATAATCTGGAGTTTCATCTTGGCAAGCAACGTATTAACGAACAATTACATGCGTATGAATTAGATCAACGCAGTACCCGCCTGGCGGGAAGTTTAAGCGGCGGGCAACGCCAACGGCTTGCGCTTGCTTGCGCTACATTACACAAGCCAGAATTGTTAGTGCTTGACGAGCCCACATCCGCGGTAGACCCGGAAAATCGCCGTGACTTTTGGGAAAAACTTTTTGACCTCTGCGATCAAGGCACCACTATTTTAGTATCAACCCACTATATGGATGAAGCAGAGCGCTGCCATGGCCTTGCAATTTTAGAGGGCGGGAAAAAACGTGCAGATGGCTCACCCGGCCAACTTATGAAAGATTTAGGTGCGCAAGTCGTTGAAATTGGCGGCGATAATTTACGGCAATTGAAGCAGCAATTAATTGCCGATATCAACGTGGTTTCTGCCGCACAACAGGGTACGCATTTACGCGTGTTAATTGATAATAAAATTGAAAAACCACAACAATGGTTGCAGCAAACATTTGCAGAGTTAATGCAAAATCGCGCTATCAATATCGTGCGCCCAAGCCTGGAAGATGTATTTGTTCATTGCACTGGCGAAGGGAGGCAATAATGTTTTTGACTGCGCACAGCCCTCTAACGCAAAGTATTCTGAATAGCCTACAACGAATGCAAGCCATTATGGTAAAAGAGTTGCGTCAACTATCGCGCGACAAACCTACCTTTGCGATGATTGTAATGATTCCACTGATTCAATTATTGTTATTTGGTTTTGCCATTAATACCAATGTGCGTGATTTATCGGTTGCATTGGTCGACCAAAGTCACGGCGAAATTGCTCGGGCATTAGTCGCCGATCTAACCGCAACGCAAGTGGTGCACTTTGTCAAAACCTATCAAACCCCTGATCAAGCGAGTAAAGCTATTACTCGCGGTGAAGTGCGCGCCGCCTTAGTTATTCCGCGGGATATAACACAACGTATGGGTGATGAACGGCCACTTGCACAATGGTTAATTGATGGCTCCGACACTATGGTTGGTAGCGCCCTACTCGGCTTGCGCAATATGCCATTATCAACACTTAATTCACGCGGTTTTGCCACAAATTTTTCTACCACTAAACCTACTTTTGAAATGTCATTATTTTACAACCCACAAAGAGTTGCAGCGATTAATATTGTGCCCGGTTTGGTTGGTGTTATTTTAACTATGACGATGGTAATGTTTACCTCAGCGGCTTTGGTGCGCGAGCGCGAGCGCGGTAACCTTGAGTTATTGATCACCACACCAGTGAAACCCATGGAATTAATGATTGGCAAAATTGTGCCTTATGTATTTGTCGGATTAGTTCAGTTGGTAATCGTTTTAGGGCTAGGCCATATTATTTTTGATGTACCAATTAATGGCCGCCTCGATCATTTATTTTTTGCTGTGCTGGTATTTATCAGTGCCAGTCTTACCCTGGGCATGCTTATCTCTACCGTTGCCCAAACCCAGCTACAAGCTATGCAATTAACAGTATTTATTTTAATCCCGTCAATTTTATTATCCGGGTTTATGTTTCCTTACGAAGGTATGCCCGTAGCGGCACAATGGATTGCAGAAAGTTTACCCGCTACACATTTTATTCGCATGATTCGCGGCATAGTATTGCGCGGTGCAACGTTAATGGATTTATGGCCAGATTTACTCTGGCTGGCTGGCTTTACTGTCATCGGTTTAATTGTAGCCGCTAAACGGTTTAAAAAACGGTTAGATTAAATTCTTTAATCCAATCATCTACACGATAAGTTAAATACGATAATATTTTTTCACACACCCAATGACCAAAAAAAACTCCGCGCAGTTTTTACCTGCACGGAGTTTTTTAGGTGAAACTAAGCGTAAATTATTTCTAGTTTCAAATTATCTTTCTGCTTCTATTTATTCTAACTTATATGGCTTCCAAATAGAAACGTTGGTTATCGTTGCTTGTGCAGTACCACTGAGTGAGTGCGGCACCGTTATCCATTGAAATTCCGGCCACATCAAGGCAGATACCACTGTGTTTAAATCCGAACTGATATAAGTTACCACCTAAATTTGCAGGGTTAACTTTTTGATTGTCGCCATTGACACAATCCCACTGGTGAACTCTAGCGCCAGCTGCAGTGGATATGTCTTTCACGTCTAAACATTTTCCACTGTGTACAGATTGCAGCATCCAATAACCATTACCGCCGTCGAGAATACGCCAGCGTTGATTGTTGCCACCATGGCAATCCCATTGATTAATGTACGCACCATTCTGCGTGCCCCAGGCATCCACATCTAAACAACGACCACTGTGTTTCGCACGAATTAAATAAGCTGTTGGTTGTGGTGCTGAATAAAAGTTCCCTATTTCATCGCGAACGTTGTTGAGGGCTGTAGCCGCATCAGCCTCATCACCTTGGCCAATATTTTTACCACAAGGCAAGCCACGGCAGTTGATACGCGGGTTTGAAAAATTTGGTACCCAGCTGGTATTGAATGAACCAGGGTAAGCCATGGTTGTTGCGAAGTTATTATCAACACCATAACCTACGCCATAACGGTAACGTGTTCCACCCGTATCACCTTGTTTTCTGGAGTGGTTCAAGCCCATATTGTGGCCCAGCTCGTGCGCCATTGCTTGTGCACCGCAACCTGGGCCAACTACGTTAAACGCCCAGTTTTTATCGACAGCCACATAGCCCAAGCCGCAGTTACCGGTACCATGTAATTGGACCACAAAGTC
>JAYTSJ010000063.1:0-31664 GCA_043745725.1 Gammaproteobacteria bacterium
TATTGGTCAGAGCAATAACTTTTTCTGGTTCATGGGCCATAGTTTCAATGGCATAGGACTCAATCGCCAAGTCTTCATCGGATTCCTCTTCAGCAACAAACGCTAGCGGTAAATCAACTTCAATATCCTGGCTTGCCATTGGATCAGGTAGCGCTTCGGCAATAATTTCTTCATCATCAATTTCAATGTCTACTTCATCGTCATCTTCACTATCTAAATCAGCACTGAATAATAAATTTTCATTCATTGATGCGGCAAGATTAGTAGCACTGGTAATTGGTTTTGCTTTTTGACTAAAAGGTTCGTCGGGTGTCAAGCCTTCAGGCACAATACCTTTCGCAAGTGATTCCGCCATTAAACGGTAATCAGCACTCAAGGCTGGATGCGGGTTAGGTTGCTGACCTCGAAAGGCCTCTATCATGCTGGGTAAAATTTCACATACTTTTTCGATAATAACGATATTTGAGTGCCCGGGCTCAATACTTTTATCGATAATTCGATTGAGCATATTTTCAATCGACCAGGACAACTCACCAATATCATGAGCCCCCACCATTCTGCCACTACCTTTTAACGTGTGGAAAGCGCGACGAAATTCGTCGAGCGAATGCTGGTCATTGAAATTTTTTGCCCATAGTGGGAAATATTGTGAAATTGCTTCAAAAACTTCACCCGCTTCTTCAACGAAAATTTCAATTATTTCTTCATCTATATCATTTTCATCATCGTCAATCCCCCTATTAAGGGGCTTAATATTTTGTATTGCAGTTTCTGTGTGAATAACTTCAGGAATTATTGGTTCTGCTTTATTTTCCAACACAGCATCAACGACTTTCACTGCGGGTTTCTCTGCAGGAAGATCCAATGCCAACGAATCAACATCATCGACATCGGCATCTGCATCTGCATCTGAAACATTTTCGGAAAAATCTAATGCGTGATCAAGCGCAGTATTTATTGGCTCAACGAGCATTGACTCAGTAAGTAAAGCCGACTGATAGGCTGCAGTTAAACTTGCCTCGTCTTCTTCTGCAGCTTCTGCTGTAGTTTGCATGCCCTCTTTTTTCTGGGCATGGAGAACAGATTTAATATCGATTGCATTAGATTCGTTATTAATATTTTCAGGGCGGTTGGTTTTAGCCACGCCGTAGCCGAGCGCAGCAACGCTTTCTTCTGCGACGGAGAGCAATAAATCATTTTCTACATTGGTAGCGCCAGAGCTCAAACGCTCAAGGTAATATTCAACGCTGGTTATAGCATCGGCAAGAGTATCGAGAGTTGTCCACTGCGGGGTAAATTCTTGCGCTAATAATTTCTCTTCAATGTAGCGTGCGCAAGCTCCCAAAATTCGCGCAGCGCGTGGCAACGGCATAATCTCCAAACCACCGCGAATTTCACGCAAAGTTTCAGGTACATGCTGTAGATGTACGCGATCCCATTGTGAGGCAATGTATTCAATAATGGCGTCTTTGGCATGTTCCAAACCATTGCGCGATTCGCGCAACACAGATTCCTTGGCACGCGTTAAGGTGATATCACCTTCGTAACCCGAAATTAAATTATTGGAATTTTTTTCTTGCGTCAGACCGTCAAGTGCATCTTCTATTTCGATAACTTTGCCTGCCATCGAAAGTAATTGTTCGTGTGAAAGTTGACTGGTGGAGTGCGCCATTAATTCAAGTGCAGCGCCTTGCTCTAACACTTGTTTGCGCAAGTCGCCCAAACCTAACACTGCCATAGTATCTGCAATACGTTTGACGACGGGCAGCGCCTCTTCCATTGCCGCCTGTGAACTCTCACCGGACAGAGTCACGTTGAGAGCTTCTTTTATAACGTTCAATTCAATTTTGAGAGCTTCAACCACGGAACGCAAAGCTTCAGGGTCGGGAGCGGATAACATATTACTAGCATCATCACCAGATTCTTTACCTTCAATCAGTGCATCCGCTAAATGATAGGATTCATAAATGCGTTGTAAATGAGAAAAGGAATTAAAAGTCGTCGTATGTTTGCCCGCACGAGCAACATAGTAGAGTAAGTTTTTGATCAGCTCATCGTTGGTATAAGAGTTAAGTGCCGTTGTACCATGCACCGCTAGAATTTTTATTTCTTTATCCAGCTGGCGTAAAATATTTTTTATTGCGGCACTAATTTCAAGTGCATCAGTTTCCAAAGCTTCCGCTAAAGCCAGGCAGATATCCCATAACGCAAAACGCGCCGTGCCTTGCGTTAATTTTTGCAAACGCGAAAATACTTTTTGCAGATAAGCGAGATTTTCATCGCTGTTAACTGAGCGGATAAACCCAGCCGCTGCGTATTGGTACATTTGCCGCAACTTGAGCGCCATTGCCTGAAATTGCACATTGTCCTGCGCTGCTGCTGATCGCGCTCCAGTTACTTTTTTTGCAGGCGCTAAATTAGGTACAAATAATTTGGTATCAGTGAGCAAGCTTTCACCGCGTACTGCGCGCAAATCATTTAGCAGCGGCAATACAATCAGCGGATTATCTTTGCGGGTGTTTTTGACTTGATCTAAATACACTGGAAACTGTAAAATTGCGCGCATTAAAACTTCTTGCGCTTCGCCAGTGTTGGCAACTGAGCCTTGAATCATTGCCTGGGTGAGCCGCTCCATTTCTTCAGCGAGCATAGCTGCGCCAAAAAATTCCACCATCTGCAAACTACCGTGCACTTGATGTATGTGCGTTAAACAAAAACGAATACGCACTGTGTCCTTTGGATTTTCGACATAAGCTTCGAGTGCTTGACGCGCTTCTTTTAAGGTTTCACTAATCTCATGGATTAGCCAATCCAGCGCGGCAAAATTGCGATTATCTGCCATGTGGGGCCTTCCTCTTGTTATTCGCGTACATAAACTTGCACATCTTCCACCACAACACGCTGCATTTTGGGGTGATCCCATTCAACAACTTCACCCAACCCGGTTATTAATATCCCGCCTGGCTTTAAGTGATCTACCAGTGCATTGAGAATGTCGCGGCGTAACCAACGACGAAAATAAACCAATAGATTTTGACAAAAAATAACATCTACTTTTACGTTGGGTAAATTATTATGATTGATAATATTAGCTTGGGTAAAACACACTCGCTCGCGCAAGCGGCTCGCAATTTCATAACTGCCATCGGTTAATTGTTTGGTATAGCGTTTAAATTCATCCGCCTTCACAGCTTCAACTTTACGCTTGGCATAACGACCTTTCCGCGCAGTTGCCAACGCTGAAACGCTTAAATCAAATGCGGTAATTCCGTAATAGGGATTAAGCGCTGCCAGCTCAAAACAATCATTGATAACCATGGCCAGCGAATAAGCTTCTTCACCCGTTGCACAACCGATACTCCATGCGTCAAAGCTTTGTGTGAGTGCTTGATTATTAATTTTTTTCTGCAAAAAACCACGCACATATTCAATAGAGGCGCGATGGCGAAAAAAGCCAGTTTCTTTAACGGCTATACGATCGATAATGATGGTCCATTCCAACTTGCCGGCCACACCGTCAGTTACTTGCTGATAGTAGCGATCGTAGTCGTCAAAACCCAGCTCGCGCATACGCGTGGAAATTTGCGATTCCAACAGCGCTTTATGTTGCGGTACTAATTGCATGCCAGTACGTTCCTCCAACAATTTGCACCACTGTGCGAATTGTTCGAGGGAGAGTGTCGGCAATGTGCGTAATGACCAACCCATAACAATACCTAATTAACGGCTGTGCCCTACCGTGCGCAACCGTTGGTCCTTGACTACGCTTTCGCTTGATGCGATGAATAAATATTATCATCGTCAAGCATGCTTTCATTGAGGTCGAGTATATTGGAACGAAGAGTATTTTTAGCGGCTGATTTCTTTGCCGATGCATGGACGTCGGCCAATACATGCTCCTCTGGCAGTTTGAAACCTGCTACTGATTCACGCAAATCGAGCGCCATCTCGGCAAGGTTACCAATTGACTGTGCTGTTGCCGAAGTACCAGCAGATGTTTGTGTCGTAATTTCTTGAATAACATTCATCGTGTTGGAGATGTGGCCAGCTGATGAAGCTTGTTGACGTGCAGCATTCGAAATGTTTTGAATCAATTCCGCCAAGCTGCTTGACACGTTTTCAATTTCCTCCAGTGCCACACCCGCATCTTGTGCGAGGCGCGCACCGCGTACTACTTCAGAGGTCGTTTGTTCCATCGAAATTACCGCTTCGTTGGTATCGTTCTGAATCGTTTTTACGAGCGCTTCAATCTGTTTCGTGGCTGCTGCTGAACGTTCCGCAAGGCGCTGTACTTCATCCGCTACCACCGCGAACCCGCGACCTGCATCACCGGCCATCGATGCTTGAATTGCCGCGTTAAGTGCGAGGATGTTCGTTTGATCCGCAATGTCGTTAATCAAACTTACAATATCACCGATCTCTTGTGACGATTCACCGAGACGTTTAATACGTTTAGAAGTATCTTGAATCTGCTCACGGATGGTATCCATCCCGTTAATAGTATTCTGTACCACTTTCGCGCCGTTGCCGGCGATAGATACCGCTCTTTCCGCTACCGCTGCCGATTCGGCGGCGTTTGCAGATACCTGGTCAATCGTCACGGCCATTTCGTTTACCGCAGCAGATGCACCGGCAATTTCTTGCGCCTGATGTTCAGATGCTTCAGCGAGATGCAATGCAGTTTGCTGTGTTTCCTGCGCAGCTGCCGATACGTTTACCGCTGTTTCGTTGATTCGCGCTACCAAGATACGAAGTTGGTCAATCGTAAAGTTAATAGAGTCAGCAATCGCACCGGTGAAGTCTTCGGTTACCGTTGCCGTTGTTGTCAGATCACCGTCCGCGAGGTCGGCTAGTTCATCGAGGAGTCGTAAAATCGCAGTTTGGTTACGCTCGTTGGTATCAGCAGTGTCAACCAAACGTTTACGCGTACTACCATAAATACTAAAACCAATGAATAAGCCCGATAACAGTGCCAATGCCGCAAGATCAATAATAATGTTGTATTTGTTGATTGGGCGAGTTGCTTCCTGACCAGCAATTTCATCCTGAGTACTGGTTAATGCATTGAGCAATTGCGGTGAGTCAGTTAAGAGTGCATCACTGGCTTGCCGTGCGCGGGATAAGGTTTCTGCACCCTCAAACATCTCTTTCACCGATTTATTTACCCCGGCGAAAAGCTTAGTAATTCTTTCCAAGCTAACGCGCGCACTTGAATCAGTTACCCGGCTTACGCGCATGGCAGGATCGCCATCTTTCATGCCCTGTAAGATATGACCATAAACATTGGCGTCAGTATTAAACTGATCCGCTGCTGCGCCTGCATCGGCATCACCGCGCAACATTTTATCCACGTTACGACCAATACGCTCAGCACGCCAGGATTGCATTTCCGCTTCATTCACCTGATCCGCTGGAGCTTTGGAATCCAGTAGAATTTCCACCACATTGGTATGTTCACTCTGCAAACTAGGCAGATTACTATTAAGGTCTTTCCCCACAGTATTTAGGGTTACAATCAAATCCTTGTTGTTAACAATTTCTTGAGCGTTGCTTTTCACCTTACCCCAGATACTGCTATAGCTACTGAACTTTTCTTGTAATGCGGCGTTTGCATGAACAGTATCAGAGCTCAATTCACCCCAAACGGAATCCATCTTTTTTAGCACTGTCGCCAAATCGTTAAAGGCTTTTTCGGTGCCCGATGTCGCATCGCGAGCCAGTGCAGTGAGTCGGTAGGCCTGCGCACGCAATTCAGCAACTTGCTGTAGGTGGCGTTGATCGCTGCTAGCAGCCTGTTGCACAATAGAAAATGCTACCGCCATGCCCACAAACGAAATTACTGCCACAAGGCTAGCAAAGGCGATGCCCAGGTTAGCTTTTGCTGTTGCAATGAGACCTTTGGATTCTGTTTTCATCTAATTACTCCTAACCGACTCTAGGTTTTATTTCTTTCCAAGGTGGGCGAACCCACAAATTTTTTATGACTCTTAATCTTGCTAATCTTGCGCTCTTTAACTTTTGCTCTATTGGCTAACTCTTAGCCGCGTTAATAAAACGCGGATCCTCCGCCAATAACGCTGGACGAAACAGAGACCATTGCTGCCCTTGTGTTGGATAACTACCCGTCACAAAAGGCGTAATATTTTCTGCGATAACTCCCGCGTGCTCACTATATTCATCCATGGGAAAATGCTGCATTCCAAATACTTGATCAACCATTAGCCCAGCATAAAGTGTTTCGGTTTCCAAAATCAGAACGCGCCTTTGTCTGCGCCCACCTGTTAAATGCTCACCAAAAAAAATGGCTAAATCAAAAAGCGGCAGGAGACGGCCACGCACATTAGCAACACCTTTAACCCAAGGCTGTACACTTGGCAGGTGAGTGTAGCTAGGAACCTCAAGCATTTCTGACACTTCGCCTATGGGGGCAACAAAATAATTACCCATCAACATAAAACCAATACCACTCCATAACGGACGAATATCAGTTTGCGAAGGCAAGCCGCGTGCGACTTCACGACTACACTGCGCTAAGTTGAGCAATGCTGCAAAAGCAGCCTGGGGTTCTGACATAACATCTTCCATTTCGGCCGAACACCTTAGAGCAAATCTCAAGGCAAACGACGGTGTAACTAACTAGAGTTATTGTTCATCTCGCCCTGAGGCAAGCGTCTAACACTTACACAATTAACGCATTACCTCAGCCATCGCCGACATAAGTACATCAGGCGTAATGGGTTTTGATAAATAGGCTTTAGCGCCTTGACGCATACCCCACACACGATCAGTTTGCTGATCTTTAGTGGTCACAATGATCACAGGAATATGCGCTGTTTCAGGCAACTTGGACAACTGACGAGTCGCTTGAAAGCCATTTAAACCAGGCATAACGATATCCATCAACACGAGATCAGGACGCTCCTTTTGTGCCATAGCAATACCTGCCTCACCATTTGGAGCAGTCAGAACTACATGACCATTTTTTTCAAGCATAGTGGTGAGCTTGTACGTTTCTGTTGGAGAGTCATCAATAATAAGTACGCGGGCCATAGCTGCTCCAAGTTAAAATTTTAACAATCTGAATTGACCGTTCTTTTAATAAAGTTCAAATCTTGTAATAAAATCAAAATCTTGTTAAGACACCTTCAAATGCTTAACATGCGTTTCAATAGCATCAAGTAATTCGCTTTTACTAAAAGGTTTTGTAAGATATTGGTCGGAGCCAACGATGCGCCCCTTAGCTTTATCGAACAACCCATCCTTGCTGGAAAGCATAATTACGGGCGTCGACTTAAATTCGCTGTTGTTTTTGATGAGCGCGCAAGTTTGATAGCCATCAAGGCGCGGCATCATAATATCGACAAAAATAATATCGGGACGACTATCGGCAATTTTCGCCAACGCATCAAAACCATCGGTAGCGGTAATAACCGTACATCCAGCTTTCTTCAAAAGGGTTTCAGCGGTGCGACGAATTGTTTTACTATCGTCAATCACCATGACCTTTAAACTTTCTAAACTTACGTCCATACACTCTGACCTTTGCCTTTGTTATTGCGACGGTTATTGCGATTTTTGCCAGATACGGTTATTTGCGTTAATTAATGCTAAGTGTAGTAGTGAAATAAGCCGTGTGCTGTTCATTTATATAAGTATTAACATACGCAATGATAACTTTTAACATAGTTTTTAAGCTTTAGCCATAACTAGTTGAATATATAAGGAATCTGTTCATCTTTCTATTTTTTTAAAGCACTAAACTAATACTGGTTCTGTGTATCATGCCCTTGCATTAACGGTCATCAGGACTTAACTTTAGACTGCAATATTGACAACTGCAACCCAGTTACCCGAGAACACTTTATGGCGCGATCTATAACATTATCTGTTGGTGTAGTAATGGATCCCATCGCGGACATTAAATACCACAAGGACACTACCCTGGCGCTCCTTTTGGCGGCGCAAGAACGGGGCTGGTCATTGCACTACATGGAACAAAGCGATCTGTATTTATTACAAGGCGAAGCACGCGCCAATATGCGCAACCTTCGCGTTACCAGTAATCCGAATGATTGGTACAGCCTCGGCTTACATGAAGATCGCCCGCTAGCTGATTTAAATGTCATTTTAATGCGCAAAGATCCCCCGTTCGACAATGAATTTATCTATAGCACTTACGTCCTTGAAGCTGCGCAAAATCAGGGGACATTAGTGGTAAATGATCCGCGCAGTTTGCGCGACTGTAATGAAAAAGTATTCGCCACTCAATTTCCGCAGTGTTGTCCGCCTGTACTTGTTGGTCGCAACATGGCGCAGTTACGTGCATTTCACCACCAACATGGCGATGTTATTTTTAAACCTTTAGATGGCATGGGCGGCAGCAGTATTTTTCGCTGCCGTCAGGATGACCCCAATGTGGGCGTAATATTGGAAACGCTTACTGCCTACGGCACCAAAACCATCATGGCACAACGATTTATTCCCGAAATCGTCAACGGCGATAAACGCATTCTGGTGATTGATGGCGAACCCGTTCCTTACTGCCTGGCGCGCATTCCCGCCAAAGGTGAAACTCGCGGCAACCTAGCCGCTGGCGGCACTGGTGTGGCACAACCACTGTCAGATCAGGATTATTGGATAGTGTCGCAAGTAGCGCCTTCCCTCAAAGAGCGAGGATTGTTATTTGTGGGCCTAGATGTGATTGGTAATTATTTAACGGAAATTAACGTCACTAGCCCAACCTGCGCGCGCGAAATTGATAAAGCCTACGACACTCGTATAGCCGTGCGCTTAATGGATGCGATAGAGCGTCGCATTCAAAAACGAGCGGATAATACTTAATGAATGCAACTGTAGAAATGGTTACGCAATCCGCCCCCGTCGATGCGGGTGATCGCCTTAGCTTTACGATATTTGTGGCAATTGCCTTGCATGCTCTCCTTATTTTTGGTTTAGGCTTCAAGCTGCCGAAACAACATACCGGCTCACAAACTATGGAGATAACATTAGCCACGCACCAAACGCAAAAAGCCCCCGAAAATGCCGACTTCCTCGCCCAGCACAACCAGGAAGCTAGCGGCACCGAAGCTGAAGCACGCCAACTAACCACTGAACGTCAGGCTGATTTCGCAGATTCCCAAATACGCGATGTGAACCCTATGCCGCAAGTCGCAGCGGCATCACCCACCGAAAAAAAAGATCAGCAGCTTATTTCCACACAAGGTGAAAGCAATTTAAAAACAGAGTTGAAAAAAAATCCTGATTTGCATGAAGCACAAGAAAAACGCGAAGGTTTACTGGAAGATCAAACTGTTATTACCGCTGAAATTGCAAGCCTTCAAGCCAAACTGGATAAGCAACGACAGGAGTACGCCAAGCGCCCGCGTATTCGCACACTGACGTCGGTTTCTACTAAAGAATCTTTCGATGCTCAATATTTAAATGAATGGGGGGAAAAAATTGAGCGCTTTGGTAACAGAAATTACCCTCAGGAAGCGCTGAACAAACATATCACTGGAAACCTGCGCCTTTCTGTCATCATCAACCCCGATGGCACTATCTACTCGATAGAAATTTTGCAGTCATCCGGCAAACGTATCCTCGACGACTCAGCGCGTCAAATTGTGCGCCTGGCAGCACCCTTCTCAAAATTTCCACAGGAGATTCGCCGCCAGGCTGATCGCTTACAAATCATTCGCACATGGAAATTTGAAATGACCGGTATAAGTACTAGCGCAGAATAATATTCATCTAATTACACCTCGTACTTGTGTTCCCAGCGAAATGACCCAATACTCAGGACATGACTGAGAAACCGATTCACCACATAGATACAACCGACCTTGTTCCCGGCAGCTTATGCGATCACTTCTTGATTGCTATGCCGAACATGCAAGAAACTTCTTTTGCCCAAAGTGTTACTTATATTTGTGAACACAACGAACGCGGCGCGATGGGGATTGTGATCAACAACCCAATGCCCATGATTTTGCATGAAATTTTTAGCCAAATGAACTTAACCGATGCAGCTCACCAAGGCCACAAAACTATAGTTGCGGGTGGCCCAGTGCAATCCGAGCGCGGTTTTGTTTTACATTCAAGCGATACCCAATGGCATTCAACCATCAAGGTGTCTGATGCCATTAGTCTCACAGCTTCACGCGATATCATCGCCGCATTGGCTGAAGGTCAAGGTCCGTCGCCTTGCCTTATTGCTCTCGGTTATGCCGGCTGGGGCGAAGGTCAACTCGAAGCAGAAATAGCGGCCAATTCATGGCTCACAGTTCCTGCTGATAAAAATATTATTTTTAACACTCCTTTTGAGCAACGCTGGACTGTCGCTGCACTTGCTCTGGGAATAAATGTCAGCCTGATATCCAGCACTGCAGGCCACGCCTGACTACTTACTTGTCGCAATCAAAAAAAAGCCAACTCAAGTTCTTCCCACTATGATAAAAACTCTTCTCGCCTTTGACTACGGCACCAAAAATATTGGTGTCGCTTGCGGCCAAACGATTAGTGGCACCGCCAATTCGCTCCCCCCCCTCAAAGCAAAAGATGGCATCCCCGACTGGGTACAAGTCGAAAAAATAATTAAAGAATGGCAGCCCGATTTAACCCTGATCGGCCTGCCATTAAACATGGATGATACCGAAAGTGAACTCAGTGTACGCGCACGCAAATTTGCCAACCGTTTGCACGGCAGGTTCGCAGTTCAGATTGAAATGGTCGATGAACGCCTTTCCAGCTTTGAAGCAAAAGGAGAAGTGATGCGGCGTGGCGGCTCGCGCGATTATAAAAATAATCCAGTAGACTCTATTGCCGCACGCCTAATATTAGAAAGTTGGCTCGAAAACCATTTTACAGCCAAGAAACTATAAATATTTTTAGCGTTACATTCAGTACTGTAGCCAGTGACAATTGCCAAGCAGCAGCTAGACAATTATTTTTTCGAATACTCGGAAACAAAAAAACTCGCCCGCTTTTCAATAGGAGAAAAGCTCTATGGCAAGTTTTTATTCAACCAACAAAAATGTTATTGCGGCAGTTCAATATCGTAATCAATGATAACCGGTAAGTGACTGGAAAATTGCTGCGTTTTGTAAATAGCTGCATACTCAACTTTCGCACCAAGGCTATTAGAAACAACCTGGAAATCCGTACGCCAACCTTCACCTTCACCTTTCGTCCCGCTTGGCCACCAACTGTATTCATCGCTATCGCGGTTATCGCGACGGAAAGCATCGACATAACCGAGCTGATTAAACAGTTGACTCAACCATTGGCGCTCGTGCGATAAAAACCCGGAGTTGTGTTGATTCTCAACACTGTTTGTAACATCACGCGCGGTGTGCGCCATGGCCCAATTACCGCAAAAAATATATTCACGGCGCTTTCGAGTAATTTTATCTAAATGTGCCTGGAAATCGTCAAAAAATTTAATTTTGACCTCTTGGGATTCCAACTCAGAAATAGCGCTGGGAGCAAGCAATGAACCGACGCTAAGCTGTTCATAGTCAACTTGTAGATAACGGCCCTCCATGTCCACACCTGAGGCGAAGCCTAATCCGTAGATAAGTGCTTTGGGTTGAACCCGGGTATAAATCGCTACACCGTTGTAATGTTTAGTTCCAGAATCAAAGAAATAGGCAAAATAACCGTCAAGCTGGAACTCCGGTTTATCAATTTCGCGCTCTAATGCACGCAGATCCTGTAGACAAATTAAGTCTGCATCTTGATTCGCTAGCCACTCATACAAACCGCGTTTTGCCGCTTGCAAAATGCCATCGACGCTCAGACTGATAACTCTCATGTTAGCTCCTTGATTACGGACTGTGTATGATACCCAAGGTTTATCAAAAAGTGTTACCTATGTCTCAAAAAGTTACAAATTTTGTATTTCT
Source organism: Gammaproteobacteria bacterium (assembly GCA_043745725.1). Taxonomy (GTDB): domain Bacteria; phylum Pseudomonadota; class Gammaproteobacteria; order Pseudomonadales; family Cellvibrionaceae; genus Cellvibrio. The sequence continues at coordinate 11,904 of JAYTSJ010000063.1, forward strand.
TGGGGAGACTGGAAAAGAAAATCCACTAGATAACTAAAAGATTGTTGAGTTCAACACACATACCCATAAAATTTTATTCTTAGCTTCTTCAAAGTTAGTTCATAAATAGGAGTTTTGCATGCAAAAATACCAGCATGACTTTATTCAGCTGGCGATTAAACACCAAGCTCTGTGTTTTGGTGAATTTACGCTTAAATCTGGCCGTACCAGCCCTTATTTTTTTAATGCTGGTCGTTTTCAAACCGGTAGCGCCTTAGCTGAACTAGGTCGCTATTATGCGGCAGCCATCAACGCTGCCAATATTGAGTTTGATATAATCTTCGGCCCCGCCTATAAAGGCATCCCATTAGCGGCAACAACCGCTATAGCGCTGGCGGATCAGTTCCAGCAAGATTTACCTTACTGTTACAATCGTAAAGAAGCCAAAGACCATGGTGAAGGCGGTACTTTGGTCGGCGCCCCCTTACAAGGGCGAGTGTTGATTGTGGATGATGTTATTACCGCCGGAACTGCGGTGCGTGAAGTGATGTCTATTATAAAAGCAGCAGGGGCGCAACCCGCGGCAGTATTAATTGGTTTAAACCGTCAGGAAAAAGGCCAGGGTAAGCTTTCCGCCATTCAAGAGGTTGAACAGGCCTTTCGTATTCCGGTGGCAAGCATTATTAACCTCAACCATATTATTAACTATCTTGAAAGCCAGGCCGACCAACAGGAGATGGTGGGCAATATTAAAGCGTATCGTAATACCTACGGTGTAGAGTAGTTTTAACACTAACCGGCGGGGCGACATTGAGCACCGACTAATGATTGATGTAATTTATCGAGAATGAATTTGTAACTTATGAAAAATCGACTAATAATTTTTTTACAGGCATTGCTTATTAGCAATTTTTTAAATGCCGGAATGGTGTATGCAGACGACTCAAAAATAATTAATAAAAATTTTTATCGTTACACCAATGAACAGGGAACAAAAGTTGTCGCACAAACCATTCCGCCACAATACGTTCGCGGAGGTTATGAAATTGTTACCGTCAATGGTGCTGTAATTAAAGTAATCCCGCCGTCACCCAGCGATGCCGATGCAGAACGTATCGCCAAAGAAAGAAAAGCAGCTAAAGAGCAGTCACTTATTGATATTCAGTTGCGCCGCAGTTACAGCGGTGTTGGTGATATTGATGCAGCCAAGACTCGCAATCTGCAGGAATTGCGCGACAATATTAATATCTTACAAGCAAATTTATTTGGTGTTAAATCGCAACTCAAAAATCAGGAAACCCATGCAGCAACACTGGAACGCAATAATCAAAAAATATCAGATGAGCTATTAAAGAACATTACAACTCTGCACGCTGAAGAAAAAGAAGTGACGTCGCAAATTCAACAACGTGAACTTGAATTTAAAATGGCTGCCGATAAATATGAGCAAGATAAAAAGCGCTTTATTGAAATTACTAAAGCTAAAACACCATAGTTTTATGCCAAGTCTGCAATTTAAATTTCGCTAACGGTTAACGGTTGCTGCAAGAAACTCGGCGCCATAACCTGCCACTGCACTAGCCAGTGAAGCGTAGGAAAGCGCTGAAATTCGCTACGAACAAATTGCGTAATGCAACCATCAATATAAGCCATCAGTAAATGCGCCATAGCGACATCAGAAATAACGAAATGCAAACCATCACGCAGTACTGCCTCACGCAACACCTGCTTTAATTGGGCCTCTACACGGTCGAAAAATTGCGCTATACGTTGGCGTAAACGCTCAGTTTCTCCCGTCAACGCATCGCCCACCAACAACCGCGACATCCCTGGGTTGCGCTCGGCAAAGGTAAGCAATAAATGTACGATTTGTTCGCAGCGTTTTAGCGTTGCTTTTTCTTCCGCTAAAATAATCGTAATCCGCGAAAAAATAGTTTCTTCAATAAACTCAATTAGCCCTTCAAACATTTTCGTTTTACTGGGAAAGTGGCGATATAAGGCCGCCTCAGAAAATCCTACGGTTTTTGCTAATGCGGCTGTGGTAATCCGCTCACCAGGGCTTTCTTCTAGCATTTTTGCTAGCGCCGCCAGAATTTGCTGGCGACGTGAAGTTTTAATTCCGGTTTTAATCATAGCGAAATACCTCAATCCGTGGTTTTTTGTAAAAAATACTTAATTGCAATTAACTGTGCTAACAACTAATTTATTTCTTACTTTTGTTGGTAATTAACGTACCCACACCAACGTCAGTGAAAATTTCTAGCAGTACAGCGTGATCAACACGACCATCTATAATATGAGCACTGGTAACACCACCTTTTACAGCGTCTAAAGCGCAAGCTATTTTGGGTAACATTCCGCCGTATATAGTGCCATCAGCAATTAGGCCATCCACTTGTATGGTACTCAATCCCGTTAACACCTTACCTTGCTTATCTTGCAAGCCAGCGACATTAGTCAATAGCATTAATTTTTCCGCGCGCAAAACTTCTGCAATTTTTCCAGCGACTAAATCTGCATTAATATTGTAGGACGCACCATCATCGCCAACACCAATCGGTGCAATGACGGGAATAAAATCACTATTCAGTAGCATATTAATGACGGCAGTATTAACACCTGACACCTCACCTACATGGCCGATATCAACAATTTCTGGTGCAAGCATTTCTGGCGTTTTGTGCGTCACTGTTAATTTACGTGCGCGAATTAATTGGCCATCCTTACCCGTCAAGCCAATGGCCTGACCCCCATTACGATTTATCAAGCTGACAATTTGTTTGTTTACCGTCCCACCGAGAACCATTTCTACTATATCCATAGTAGCGCTGTCTGTTACCCGCATGCCGCTGACAAATTCAGATTTAATATTTAATTTTTTTAATAAATCGTCGATTTGCGGACCACCGCCGTGAACGACAATGGGGTTCATACCAACCAGTTTCATTAATACGATATCGCGCGCAAAACTATTTTGCAGGGCTTCATCAACCATGGCATTACCGCCAAATTTAACCACTATCGTTTTTCCGGTAAAGCGCTGAATATAGGGCAGGGCTTCGGTTAACACATTGGCGACATTCATCGCTGATTCACGACTAAGAGACATAATTTTTCCTGTAAATTTAAAAGTTACTATCTATAGATTTTACACACATTAATTTAAAAATTAAGTACGAGGTTGCTATCTACTTTTAACAATTCGCGCTTGAATATTTGCTTGATAACTTCCAATGCTTCTTCGCTTTCTGCTTCAAAACGCAAGGTAAGTGCAGGCGATGTATTAGACGCACGCACCAAACCCCAGCCTTTACTGTAATCAACACGAACACCATCAATGAGGGTGATATTGCCATTTTTAAAATCACCTTGTTCGGCAACTTTCTTGATTAAATCAAATTTTAATTTATCAGGCACTGTAACTTTGATTTCTGGCGTCGTAAATAATTGTGGAAAGCTTGCAAAGATATCGTCAATTTTTTGATCGCGCAAAGTAATAATTTCCAGTAAACGCGCCATGGCATACATCCCATCATCAAAACCATACCAACGATCTTTGATAAAAATATGCCCGGAATATTCTCCCCCGATAAGCGCTCCTGTCTCTACCATTTTGGCTTTCATGGGTGAATGCCCGGTTTTCCACATAATCGGGCGACCGCCATAACCACTGATAACCTGATTAAGTTGACGCGAACATTTCACATCAAACAATACATCTGCACCAGGGTTACGCGCCAGGATATCTTTGGCAAATAACATTAATAAACGATCGGGCCAAATGATTTCACCTTTGGGGGTAACGACAACCAAGCGATCGCCATCACCATCAAATGCTACGCCCAGATCAGCGTTTACAGCTTGAACTTTTGCAATTAAATCCTGCAGATTTTTTTCTTGCGTGGGATCCGGGTCATGATTAGGAAAGTTACCATCCAACTCGCAATAGAGGGGAGTCACTACACAACCTAACTCTTCAAATAATTGCGGGGCGACTATACCTGTTACTGCATTTCCAGCATCAATAACCAGCGACACATTACCGGCCAACGCCACATCAGAAAAAATTCGTTCAATATAATGCGGAAGAATTTCACGAAAACTTTCTTCTCCTACGCCTTGATGGACGCGCTTGGTTATAATCCGTGTGCGCAATTCCATGACTGCTTCGTCTGCCAAGGCATTATTGTTAATGACCACTTTAAAACCATTATATTCTGCAGGATTGTGACTGGCTGTAACCATAACGCCACTGCGCACATCATCAAAATGATACGTGGCAAAATACATTACCGGCGTGGGCACAACGCCTACATTGATAACGTTGCAGCCACTACGCAAAATTCCTCTAATCAGTGCATTCGTTAATTCCTGGCTATGATTTCGCGCATCGCGTGCCACGATTAATTGAGTCTCACCTTGATCAAGCGCTTCACTGCCAACAGCTTGGCCAATTTTTTCTGCTAAATTTATATTTAAATCTGTACCCACTATGCCGCGAATATCATATGAACGAAAAATGGTTATGGGAACGCTAGCATCATCCACAAACGTCGTTGCAGTAGCTTGTTTTTTCTTGCTGGTATCGTGTAAACCCAATATATTTTCATCTTCATCGATAACGGCAATGTCTAAAATATCCTGCTTTTGGAAAAGCGTATTGCGTAATGCCGTATCAGTATTAGGCCCTGTCGCTGTTTTACTAACATCTGCCACTGTGGGTGCCAGTTGTTGTTCGGCAATTTTTGCATGCCTAACTAAGTAGCGACTCAGTACCAGCGCTAGAAATAAACTCAAGGCTGTACTGCAGCCAATAGCTATCGCCCAGTATGTAGGTGGCTCAGCAGCTCTTTCTAACAAATCGTCTGATGGCGTAAATTTAATTTGCCAATTGCTATTGGGTATTACTTTTTCATGACTAACATTGCTGCTGCTAATTCCAAATTTAATAATATTCTGTGCTGCGGAATTGATAAACTTTTGTTGCAAAATACTTTCACCTAAATTGCTATCGGCAGAGTTAAAATCTTTAGTAAGACCTTTGGCATTTAGCGTAACCATTAAGGTGCCGAGTACAGGCTGATCTTTGTCAACAGCAACCGGGCTAACAAAGTGAATTTGCCAGCCATCATTAATTAATGCCGCCTCCGCAGTATAATTTAGCCGATGTTCCGCGCGGCGAATTAGATCCAGCTCAGAAAAACGTATAGGTATAGCACTATCGCGATCAATTTGCGCTTCGCCGGCAACAAAAATTGTCAGCCCCAGAGCATCCTCAAACTGCGTCACAAATGAAGTACTCAGCACCTGGAAGGCATCTTTATTTTTTTCGCTGAGCGCCTGAATAAAAGCCGATTGACTTGCAAGCTCATTTATTTTCTGTTGATTGATATTTAAAAACACACTCGCGCTTTTTATTCGCGCATCCATTTCACTGTCAATAGCTCGCTGCGTATTATCCCTTGTTACGTCCTGCACCATTACGCCGAAAAGAAAATAACCCGCGATTAAATTAACCACAAACGCCGCACCAAGAAAAATAAAAAGCATGCGTTGCTGCGCAGCGGCTTTTGTCCTGGCTTGTTCTTGTGACTTTAATGCGGCACGGGACGCTACCGATGTTGCCCCGGCTTGTGCAATAGGTTTTTTTATAATGCTCGGAATTTTATTATCGAGATCGTCCACACTGGCCCCTTAGTGGTTTCTAGTAAATTAAACTATTGATTATCCATTAATTTTTTCGCCATAATTACAATCAAATCACGGGCTAGTTGCTGCTTGCTTCGCTTTGTCAATTCCAGAGATTGCTGCGCGTCAATAATAGTGACTGCATTGTCGTCACTGTTAAAACCTATGCCTTCGCTGCCAATGTTATTGGCAATCATTAAATCCAAATTTTTCCGCTGTAGTTTTTGCTGGGCATACTCGAGCAAATTTTCACTTTCCGCCGCAAATCCAACGGTATAAGGTTTGTTTTTTAACGCTGCAATCGTTGCCACTATATCTGGATTTTTTATCAGCATTAACGTTAACGAATCGTCCAGAGTTTTTTTTATTTTTTGCGGTGCAATCTGTGCAGCACGATAATCAGCAACCGCGGCAGCAGCAATAAATATATCGCACCCGGATGCATGCACCAAACTCGCCTGTAGCATTTCTTCTGCCGTAGTCACCGAAATACATTCGACACGCTCAGGTGCAGTCAATTGTGTCGGGCCCGAAATGAGTATTGTTTTTGCCCCTGCTTCCATCGCAGCTTGCGCCAAGGCATAACCCATTTTGCCGGAGCTATGATTGCTAATATAACGTACGGGATCAAGAGCTTCCCGTGTTGGACCAGCGGTGATCACCACTTTTTTACCGGCCAGTAAGCCGCTTTGAAACATGCCCGCTACTGCATCAACTAACTGCAGCGGCTCCAACATACGACCAGGGCCAACATCGCCGCAAGCTTGCCCACCATCGGCGGGGCCAAAGATCTGTACTTTGCATTCAAGCAGAATTCGCAGATTGGCTTGAGTACTGGCATTCAGCCACATACCCTGGTTCATCGCCGGCGCTACGGCAATAGGCGCAGCAGTGGCCAAACAAATTGTGGTGAGCAAATCATCGCCCTGGCCTTGGGCTAAGCGGGCGATAAAATTTGCACTGGCCGGCGCTATCAACACCACGTCAGCCCAGCGTGCCAACTGAATATGACCCATACCCGCCTCAGCAGCAGGATCAAGCAAGGCAGTATGCACCGGGTTACCTGAAAGCGCCTGCATTGTTAGCGGAGTTATAAATTCTTGCGCGGCGGTTGTCATCACCACGCGCACGCTAGCGCCTGCATCTTGCAAACGACGCACGAGGTCAGCACTTTTATAGGCAGCAATGCCACCGGTTACACCGAGTAATATTTGCTTGTTTGTGAGTGAATTCATTCACTGCGCCTGTTTAATTTGAGTAAAGTTTATTGAGATAGATATGGATTGTAGCGCAATGTAACCACTTGCTAACGCCGGAAGTATTACAAATACAGGCCCAATGTGCCACAAATGCAAATAAACTTGACGACTTGGCATACAAACACCATTCTGTGCATACAGTTTCGGGCATTGCCTCAAAAATTGTTTCGTACATTGGCGTATTATTTACCGCCGATGCTTTAAGGGATTTTAACTTGCAGAGAAGGAGAACTCTATGTCTATAGCTGATTGGCCCGCCGCCGAACGCCCGCGCGAAAAACTTTTAAACCTTGGCCCTAAGGCCTTATCTGATGCCGAATTACTCGCTATTTTCCTGCGCACGGGTTGCGCGGGAAAATCAGCGGTAGATCTTGCGCGCGAGCTTTTGCAGCAATATGGTGGTTTAAGGCCGCTGCTAGAAGCTGGCCAAACTGATTTTTGTCGCGGCCTCGGCTTAGGTTCGGCCAAATATGCTCAACTACAAGCAGTGCTCGAAATGGCACGACGCCATCTTTCTGCCAGCATGAAAGAAGGCGACTTACTGACCAGCCCCGACCTAGTACGCGCCTACCTTAGCGCCCAATTACGACACCAGCCGCAAGAAGTTTTCGCCGTTTTGTTTTTGGACAGCCAGAATCGCCTCATCGCTTATGATGAAATCTTTTTTGGTACTATCGATGGCGCCAGCGTTTACCCGCGGGAAGTTGTCAAAAAAGCCTTAGCTCGCAATGCGGCGGCGGCAATTCTTGCTCACAACCATCCCTCTGGCGTAGCAGAACCTAGCCAAGCCGACCAACGCCTCACCAGGCGCTTGCAAGAAGCGCTGGATCTGGTGGGCGTTCGCGTTATCGACCATATGATCGTTGGCGATAAAGAAGTTATTTCTTTCGCGGAGCGCGGATTAATATAATTTGTACAACAAGCAGAGAATTTTTTGCACAAAGGACAAATTTTCAGCGTTAATCAGAGTTTTTTGACCAAAAAAACAGCTAGTCGTTGCTATTGGGGGGCTGTTTTGGTATAAAACGCGGCTCTCTGCGGCAGGGTTGTTTGAAGCACCCCAAGTTTGTGTCTGCCTAGCGCGCTTTTCAGTAATATTAGCGCGCTTTCCAGCAAGGTTAACCCCACTACACCGCGTTTAGAAAACTGTTTTTTTAGAAAATATGGCTGCTAACAACACCGCTCCAAGCTGGTTGTTAATCTGCTTTACAGCTTAACCCAGCGTTACCAGCCGCATCTTCTGGCTTAGCGCGCTGAATTTAAAATGAGGCAATAGAATGTCTAAGGTATGTCAAGTTACTGGTAAGCGTCCAATTACTGGTTGCAATGTTTCTCACGCAAAAAACCACACCAAGCGTCGTTTTTTGCCAAACCTACACACCCATCGTTTTTGGGTAGAAACCGAAAAGCGTTTTGTTTCTTTGCGCCTAACCCCTAAAGGTATGCGTACAATTGACAAACGTGGTATCGATGTAGTTTTGGCTGAAATCCGCGGCCGCGGCGAAAAAGTTTAAAAGCTTACTAATTTAAAAGCTTACTAGATAGGAGCAAGTGTCATGCGCGATAAAATTCGTCTTAACTCAAGTGCTGGTACCGGTCACTTTTACACGACCGACAAAAACAAGCGCACCATGCCAGAAAAAATGGAAATCAAAAAATTTGATCCCGTTGTTCGTCAGCATGTAATCTACAAAGAAGGCAAAATTAAGTAAGTACATATTCATGTTCTGCTTGATACGCTTATGAAGAACCCGGCAATGCTGGGTTTTTTTATGCCCACAAAGTCTATTTTTGGCGTGCTATCCTCCCACAAATAAAAAAATCTCATCTAAACTGTGACTTACCACACACTTTTTGGATAAAGACTTATGGGTGAGATTCGCGGATTAGATGCCTGGATGCGAACCTTGGTTAACAAAGATTTACCCTCACTCAACTCCGTTGTTAAGGATATTTGCGAACTGAGTGAACATGATGATTGCCGTACTAACGACCTGACCAAAATCATTTTGCGCGATGCCGATTTGACCTCAAAGGTCCTCAAGATATCTAATTCTATACACTTCAACCGCACCTTCAGCCCCATTCGTACAGTGTCACGTGCCGTTGCCCAACTGGGCTTCAACAATCTTAAAAATATTACACTCGCCTCTACATTGATCGACAGCTTTTTGAAGGGCAAACCCAAAGAGCTTTTAATTCAACGCCTGGCCAAATCATTTCATGCCGCCGTACAAGCTAAGGCAATGGTTCCCCACTTGAATGGAGAAAACAAAGAGCAAGTTTTTATTGCCGCCCTGTTGCGCAATATCGGTGAATTAGCGTTGTTATCGTCAGGTTATGAAGCGGCTGAACAATTTGTCACTGCTCGCGATCTTCACCCGGAAAAAGAGCAGGCCATTTCGCTGGAATATTTAGGTGTTGAAATCGATCAAATTAACAAAAGTCTTATTAGAGAATGGTCGCTCGGCGAACTCGTGCGCGAATCCAGTGAAGAAAATCTTCAACCCAGCAATATGATTCGCGCCGTTAACCTTGGTAATGATCTGAGCAAATGTATTCACAAAGGTACAAGCTCCCCGGAAATGGCGCGTATTTATTCTCAGGTCAGCCAGCTGTGCGACATCACCCTTGACGCCGCCAAAAAGCAGGTTGCCCAGATGGCCGAAGAGGCAGCCGTAGTCGCTAAAAGTTACGGCGCTGAAATGCTTCTTCCTGCATTGCCAAGCCCAAACGTTATTGACACCTTACCCGTTGATGTTGCGGTGCAAACCGGATACGAATTTCAGCAACTGCTCAATTACATTCTTAAATTTATGCTTGATGTTGGTGATTTATCTAAAGTCATGCAGTTTTCAGTATCGGCACTGCATGAAGGTTGTGGTATAGAACGAGTTGCCATTGCGATGCTCGACTACAAATCCAAGTGTATCGATGTCCGCTATATCGCCGGTAAAGACACCAGCCTGTGGCGGCAAAAAGTGCGCATTGAGCTGGATACATTGCACAAAGGCGAATTGCTGCACGATTTTTTACGCACTCAAGTACCCATGTGGTACCAACCGGCGCTAGCCGTTAAACCCCTCGGAGCTTTAGCGCCGCTAGCTCACAATGGTGATATCATGATGGCGCCGCTCAAGAAGGATAAGCGCCTGGTTGCGATTCTCTATGCTGATAATGCCGGAGACATTTTAAGCCCGCGCCAATTTGAAGATTTTCAACTGCTCACCAATCAACTGAATTTAATTCTTCGAGTAAATGCCAATTAACATCTATTTTTACGCTTTTTTTTATAGACTAAATTTTACATACTAAAAATCTCGCTGTAGGTCGCCATGCCCGAATTACCCGAAGTTGAAACTACCCTGAGGGGCATAAGCCCGCACATAGTCAAACAAACCGTTAAGCAAGTTATTATTCGTCGCCCCAATTTGCGCTGGCCAATCCCCACCGAGTTGCCAAATCTCATCACCGCACAACGCTTACTCAATATCACCCGTCGCGGTAAATACCTGCTGTTCGAATTCGCCAATGGTCACGCCATGATTCACCTCGGCATGTCTGGCAACCTACGCATCGTGGATGCAAGTTCCAGCGCTAACAGCCACGATCATTTCGACTGGGTGTTTGGCAAGCTCGCCCTGCGCTACCACGACCCACGTCGTTTTGGCTGCCTATTGTGGATAGAAGGTAACCCCGAGGAACACTCGCTACTCAACAAACTCGGCCCCGAGCCACTCACCGATACTTTCACTGCTGAATACTTATTTGAACGCAGCCGCAAACGCAGCCAGGCCGTAAAACAATTTATTATGGACAGCCACATTGTCGTCGGCGTTGGCAATATTTACGCGAATGAATCTTTGTTTATGTCGCGTATCAAACCCATCCGCAAAGCCGGCACACTCACACGCAAAAATTGCGAAGATTTGGTAAGCGATATCAAATTAATTTTGCAACGCTCCATCGACCAGGGCGGCACCACCCTGCGCGATTTTGTCGGCGGCGATGGCAAACCCGGTTACTTTAAGCAGCAATTATTGGCTTATGGGCGCGGTGGGGAAGCCTGTACAAATTGCGATAAAGCGCTGAAAGAAGTACGGATGGGAGACAGAACGACAGTTTATTGTGTGAATTGTCAGAAGTAGTCACATCTTTCTCGCAACTGAACAAAAAATATTTACTTCGCTGTGCTATATTGTGTACATCCGAACACACTGAGGTTTTTACAATGTCCACAACTATGACAATCCGCTTGGATGATGACTTGAAAGCCCGTCTCGATCAGCTCGCAGACTCAACTCATAGATCAAAATCGTTCTTGGCAACCGAAGCTATCCGCGATTTTGTGGAAGTGAATGAATGGCAAACCCAAGAAATAAAAACCGCCATTACAGAAGCAGATAACGGCGAATTTGCCAGTGAAGAAGTCGTCAAAAACACCTTCAACAAATGGGGCGCCAATGCAAATTAAGTGGCTAATTAAAGCATTGGAAAACCTGAACGACGAAGCAGAATATATTGCAAAAACTGACCCAGCTGCCGCAAGAATGATTGTCCAAAAAATTTATCATGCGGTCAATTTACTCAGTGAAAACCCAGCACTGGGCTATGCGGGGCGCATCCACGGCACACGCGAATTGGTAGTGCCGGATACTCGTTACATAATCCCTTACCGCGTAAAACCCCAACTGGATCAAGTGCAAATTCTTCGCGTATTTCACACCTCACGAAAATCGCCAACGCCTTGGTAACATAACTAACGTAACCATTTGTCGACCTCGACAAATGGTTTAAATAATTTCATATGTGGCGAAAGCACATTTATTTCTTCGAAGAACCACACGATTAGGTTCGTTAGATAACTTACTTTTCCGATTTATGTACCTATACTTGATGCAGTTCTAAACAGTACGTAGATCATGAGGTGCCCAAAATGACATCCATTCGCGAAAAAGACTACGTTCATCCCAATGAACGCGGCAACGGCCCGAAAACCCGCATGGAAGGCGGTGATGAAACCGATGATATTTCGATAAATGATCCTGATACGCGAACTAAAGAAATGCGGCAAATAAAGATTGATCAAAGTGATGAATTAGCTGCAACGGAATCTCAAAAAACAATACCGCAATAAACTATACATATGTTGCTGTAACGAATAACTGAATCTGGTTTTTAGGAATTCAGTTGCATAAGTGACTGTGAGTGTAACCTTCTATTTCCACATTCATCGCGTCATACAACAACCAATTTGCAGCCGTATGAATAACCTCATGAATGTTTCTGCGAGTTTTTCCCTTTAGCGCGCACTGCCAAATTACTAATACTCTCCAGCCTTTTTGAATACATCGTGCCTATAAATTTAAGTTGGTAATTTACGAATTCCACATTCAAGCAAATATTTATAAGTTTGATCATAAAAATCTGGCAGCCGTGTCACATCATCTAGATTACCTTCGGGTATAAAAATAACCATGCCTTGACGAGCTCTTGTGAGCAAAACCCGATATGAATTCTCTAAGTAACGCTTTTGTTCTTCCTGTTTTCTATTCATCCATTTAGTACCAGTAAACTTCCAATGCTGAAAATTATTTTGGTGATAGCGATAATCTGCATCCCAAGCAACGATACACCAATCAAGCTCTAAACCCTGAATGACAAATTCAGTGGCAGTATCTTCAAGAAAATGACAGGAGCGAACATCATCTTGACCCCTCAAAAACCAATCAACCGGTTTAATTAAATCATTAACAAATATCCCTTCCGGCTTTAGCCGTTTTGCACCAGACGAAGCAATTAATCCGCACGATTCCAATCCGCGAGATTTTTTCTTAATCCATGCTTTTGCTAAGGATAAATTGCGTGTTACGTAGATAGGAAAATTTTCTGCAATGGTACGATTTATATTAGCGGCTGCAGCTGATTGGTTGTGAATAAGGTAATGCACCATATGCGATACTTTTTCGGCTCGAAATGAACGCATGGAAGTAGCAAGATGTAGGCTTTCATCACTTACCGCGTTTGCTGCGAGCGAAGTATCAAAATTAATATCACTACCTGCATATTCTTGATGTTTAAGTTTTTCAGAGTAATGAATAGTCCAATCTGAATAATTGTCAGCTAATGCCTTAAACCAACCATCCAATCCTGCTTCACCATCATTTATTTCTTGGCCGCCACCAATTAGCGCAATAATCACACACCATCCTTTGTGTCGATCCATTACGCTAATTAAAAATTCAGGCTCTGATTGATTGAAATCTAACTGCCCTCGCTTGCGCTGCATAAAATCAGATGCTTTAGTTAAATTCCATGCACGTTGAGCTTCATCAAATATAACCACCTTATTTATAGGTGCTCTTGTTAAATCAACTAAAGCATCATCACGAAAATGATGAATATTTTGTATAAATCCGGATGTTTTCCTTCGCGCATCTCCAATTGAAATATCTTTGTGTCGACTCTTTTGATCAACGGCAAGCGCTTCACGCAACACATCTACTAAAGGTCCATTACCAGATAAAAACACGGCATATTCTTCATCTGCAGTATTGTTGTGGCGTGTAGCTATATCAAGTCCAACCAAAGTTTTTCCTGCACCAGGCACACCGGTAACAAAACAAATAGTTTTTTTTTTGTTAATCCGAGCAGTGTGAATGATTTCATTTAGGCGACCAGATGTTTTTGCAAGATTAACCGCACCAGCATCCGAACGAGCAATGTCAGTAACATCGTGATTAGCGTAAAGAGCTTGTGCAGCTTCAACAATAGTTGGCGTTGGCTTGTATTGAGCCACTAACCAACTGCGTGCGTCTAGAAAAGGCTGTTGAGAAAAAGTTGTAACGCAAGTTTTTATAATTTTTTGAATATTGTTGCTGTTTGCTTTTAACGTAGTTGTAACTCCAACTTCATTTACGTCAAGCGGAATAAAATTTTCAGGGGCATTAGTTGCAATTAAAATAGGTATAATTAAACGATTATGGCTGGCCTCATGAAAGCAGCTTAAATCAAGAGCATATCCTTGAGTTTGACGAACATCATTTAACTTGAATTGTGCTTCTCCTACCTTAAACTCAAGTACAAAGATAATTCCATCTATTATCAAAACTACGTCCGCGCGTTTGCCCATACGCGGGATAAGCAGCTCAAAACAAATATATGCGTTATTAAGATTTTGAAGTTGTTGCTGTAAAATTTCAACTTGCGATTTCCATGCGCCAGTTTGTTGGTGCACTAAATCTTGTGAATGATTTTCGGTTAGCCTACCAATAATTGTTTCTGGCCGCGCACTCAAAAACTCACCAATTTCTGCAGAATAGTATGCACGACTAGACATTGTCGTCCTCACTGAACCTTAAAAGATCGGCCGGAGCTACATCTAGTGCTGTAGCAATACGACCAATATTAATAAGACCAACGTTACGCAAGCCTCTTTCTATTCCGCTGATATAAGTTCTATCAAGTTCAGCAAGTAGCCCTAATTCCTCTTGGCTAATTTCTCGCTCTAATCGAATTTCTTTTACTCGATTACCAAATGCTTTAAGAATTAACCTATCCATGAATACATATCTCTAGACGTGAATGGTCGAATGGTGTATCTATAGTGACTTATAGGTCTACGGACTATGAGTCACATACTAAAAGATCACTAAAACTGGAAGGATTGGAATGCAACACGATAATTCTTATATTGATGCCATGAATATATATCTGAAGGCTAAATATTCTTTAACCATAGCGGATGCTGGATATTCAAATGAGGAGTGGCTAGAGAGCTTTGGTGATCTCCCTGTAGGGCAAGCAGTAGAAACCTTTGCTGAAAAATATGATTTAATTTGTATCGATGAATTTAGGATAATAAGCTAGCTGACTAAACCGATAGGGTGACTTAAGCTCCATTTAACGAACCTTTACTTCCTTTAACCCGCCGCAAGCATTACTCTCATTTAGGTACAGTTACCTACTCGGAACCATGATTATGAATAACGTTTATCTCAAAAAATCGGCCGGAAAATTTCTAATCAGCTTTCTGTTGATGTTTGCATTTTGCCTATCCGCAAATGCCCACGAATTCAAAGTTCACAAAGATATCCTCTGGGCTTCGCCTAAAAATATTCCGCTGACGGTGGATATTTATGTACCTGAGACGGGTAAAAAAAGTTATCCGGTGTTGGTGATTTATCACGGCGGTGGGTGGCTGATTAATAATAATTCGATCATGAACTCTATGTCTGAATATATTGCTTCGCATGGCGATGTCATTGTTGCGAATATGAATTATCGGTTGCTGACAGCTAACAATAATACGACAACATTAAACGAGATAGTTGAAGATGCTTTTGGCGGAGTGCTGTGGGTAAAAGATAATATCGCGCAATACGGTGGTGACCCGAAGCGTATTGCAGTCACTGGCGACAGCGCAGGTGGTCATCTCGCGGCAATGGTTTTGTTGGCTGGTCGGAAATTGGAGAGTGATGGTTTTGGCGGTAAGACGTTGGGATTTAATCCTACCTATTTGCCTGCGGGCAAAACTGCTGAACAGGTTGCAACAGAAGATGGATTAAAAGTACAGGCGGCGGTGATTAGTTACGGCGCGTTTGATATCTATGACAGGGCAAAAAATAATGCCGAAAGCCCTGCAAATATTTTTTGGAAATTGGGTAAAGCTGAGGCGCGCGGTTGGTTTGGCAATGGGATTAATGTGCAAGATAATCCCGATTATTACAAGGCAGTTTCGCCTATCTATAATATTCCCAGAGCTAGATTCCATAGATTACCGCCGCAGTTTGTTCACGTTGGCAGCAGAGATACTACGACCCCTCCCACCGAGGCAAAACACTACGTCGAGCAATTGAAAAAAGCAGGACAGCCCGTGGAATATAAAGTGTATGCAGGAAGAAACCATGCATTTTTAGATAACGCATGTAATGAATATCTTGGTGTTTGTTTTGACAGAGACGCGCCAGAAGCGCTTGATGATATTCTTGTGTTTTTGCAAAAAACACTTAAATAAATTGGTAGGAATTAATCAGGGCGTGATATTTATCGCAGCACGCCCACGGTGTAGCGCATGTAATCCCACATGCTGCGGTTTTTTATTTCCATGCCGATGTAGCGGCGAACTTCCGCGCGGGATTTATCGTCAAGGCCAATAAACTGCACGCCGAATGAATCGTTTATCACGTGGTTGATTTTGCCCTTTACACTAAATTGTTTATTAATTGGATTGGGTAAACAAATGATTAATGAAACCGGCACACCGGTTTGACATCCTTCAAAGCGATGGGGAACTACAATGCGAATTCCGCCTTCGCTGATATCCACTGCTTTAACGACTTCTATGAAACCATTCCCGTTAATGTCAACGCGAACTGGTGAACCGCGCTCAGGAGACACACGAAAATACTCGCGCGTATCTGTGTCCTCTACTCTGATGATTTCTCTGCTATTCATTGTATCACCGTTTTGAATGAACCCAATTTGGGGGCGGCTACTGCCGACCTAATTGTTCACGCATTTCAAATACAAAAATACTTTGGAGTTTTATAAAGTAACCTTTGTATGAGTATAGATACAGACTGTACAAAATGTCGTCAAAATTTGCATTATTCAAAGACCGTTATTATCAGTATTACCAATTTCTAATAAATAAATGTTTGCAGCAAGTTAATTCGACGAAGATGCCCCGAAGTTTCTACCTAGCTATTCGATTGAAATGATGGATATATTCATCATTTAATTTGATTCCTGTAATAATGATGTATATATTAATCATTATTGTCATTTAGAAGACTCGCCTATGACCACATCCCTTGACCAACTTGGCCAACAAATAAAAAACCTACGCAAGCAAAAGAAGTGGAGCCAATTGCGCCTTGCCGAAATGGCAGGCTTGGATAGAACCACGCTAGGCTTGCTGGAGCGTAACAATTACAGTGATATTGGCATTCGCAAAATACAGCGGGTATTGGCGTTGCTGGGTAAAAAGCTAGTCATTGCGAACGCGGGCTTACCAACGCTGGATGAGCTGGTTGCTGCGCAAATGGAGGAAGGACAAAATGGCCGAGGTTGACGTTTATGTAAACCAGCAGTTAGGCGGTAGGCTTGCACGTAAGCAGTTGCGACATGCCTTTAGCTATGGGCTAGATGCAAAAGAAGCCCTGTGCTTGAGTATGCCGCTACGCACGGAAAGTTACCTATATGAACAGGGTTTGCACCCCATATTTCAAATGAATTTACCTGAGGGTTATTTGCGACTAGCCATTGAGCGCGCCACTGCAAAACATTTTGGCAGCGATGATTTAACACTACTCACGCTGTTAGGAAATCATCAAATTGGACGTTTGCGTTATTCCTTGGCAGACAATCCTTTACTCACTGATACCCAATCAATTCCGGCACTAAGTGAAATATTAAGTAGTGATGATGCACAATTGTTTAACCATCTATTAGCCCGTTATGCATTAAGTTCTGGTGTAGCGGGTGTACAACCCAAAGTGTTAATGGATATTGTTGATCAAGAAAATAGGCTGCCCCCTTTCGACAAAGCGAGTCTGCCACTCAAAAAATATATTGTAAAAAGTTGGGGAACAGAATTTCCTGAACTGGCTTGTAACGAATTTTTATGTTTAAGTCTTGCGCGCAACGCAGGCTTAACCACACAAAATTTTTATCTTAGCGACAATGGAAAACTTTTAGTGTGCGAACGCTTTGATGTGGAACCAGATGGCACTCCTTTAGGCTTTGAAGATCTCTGCGTTTTACAAGGTAAAATGCCACACGCAAAATACGATGCCAGTTTAGAATCTTGCATGGGGACTTTGCTCAATATTGTTTCACCGGAATTTCAACAACAAACTGCGTACGATTTTTTCAAATCGACATTGATCAACGTGCAAATTAAAAATGGTGATGCACACTTGAAAAATATTGGCATTTTATACAATAATCTTGTGGAATACCGTGCCGGTGATTATCCAAGTTCGCAACGCAAACTCGCACCCATATATGACATAGTGAGCACCACACCTTATATTCCACAAGATTCAATGGCACTTACTTTAACGGGCAGTAAACGTTGGCCAAAATGGAAAGTGTTAGAAAATTTTGGAAAAAGACATTGCAATTTATCTACAAAAGCAATTGCGCAGGCTGCAGCAGAAGTAGAACAAGCTTGTAATGCAACGCTACCATTATTAGAGCAGCTTATTACGCAACATTCCGGATTTGAAATTATTGGTGAGCATATACACCAACATTTAATTAAAAAAATAACGTAATTTTCGTGAACCTGGGCTATTTCAAATTTGCAATGTGGATAGGTGAACTACTTATGATTCGTGAATATTGTCAGCAGTCGTATGCGTGCATTGCAACAATACAACGAGTAATGCCAAAATCGGAATATTTTTTGTGAGTGGCCCGAAAGGATGCAACCAAAACGAAGCATCGACAATGGTCAATAAAATCGTGTAACTAACAATCACGATAATCTGTAATGCGTAACACCACTTCATTTTAAAATTGGCTAACAGCCACAGGCCAATCGCCGCATCCAACAAACTGCCCGCATTAATGCACATATCCGCAACCACACCGATGATATGTTGTTGCGCCAACACTTCATAACCCGTTGCACGCCCCCACCAAAAAGAGGTTGCTGCAGTAAACAGCCATAAAAAACTCAGGCTGAACCGGCAAAAAAATGAAATTTTCGAATTCACTTTCATTTTAAATAATCGCCAAAGGTTTAAATACCATCAACCATAACATGATTAAAATCCCAATAAATGCTGGTACACCCAAAGCGATCCAATGCTTCATTGCGCGATAAAATGCATCGCTTAACACTCCGGTTTTCTCTGCATCTATGGCCAATTTTTTTAATCGATATTGAATAAATACTACCGGTACCCAACAACAACCGATAAATATAAATAAACTAATTACCGCCATAAACCAGGGCGCAGTAAAACTGTATTGCAAACGTTGCATTAGCAACACACCTGTTATTAGCTGGCCAATGACCGCCGGTGTTGTAAAAACCCAATCTGCTAATACCACCGTTCGCGCTGCGTTGGCAATCACCGTAATATTTTTCGTGCGGCTTGCCATTAACATAAAAAAAGCAATTCCGGCACCAGTACCGGCGAGTACAAAAGCACAGAGGATGTGAATATATTTGAGTAACAAATAATTATCCATTTTCAACCTCCACACTATTTAAAACTTCAGGGCTAGCTATAACCTCAATACCGTTTAAAAAAGTTTGATGATAAATGCTCCAGGTTTTTGCATGCGCATCAAAATCTGCTACTGAATACAGGCCTAAACATGGCGTTGCTCCAGCAGTGAAATCTTTACTAGCAATTAATTTTTGCGCAAGAATAATTGCCGATAAAGTGGGGATGTAAGGGCCAACACCTGCTTCTGCGGTTAAACGCCAAACGATTTCGGTAGGTTGCTGTAGCTCACTAACACCTTTTATTTTTATTAACATTCCACCAATATCAGAGCCGAAATTAATAACAATATTGCTGACTCTGACTATAGGTTTTACCCAGGGCGCCCAATTTTTTACCATACCTTTTTTCACGAGCCACGCCATACTGACCATGCACCAATGCAGCCAGGTTAACTCTAAACCTGCTTGAAAATTTACGGTTTTTACCGGCGCATATCGTGCAGGGAACAATTCCAGATCCGGTACATCCACATTAGCCAACCAACGTTTGCCAACTGTGTTACCAAAATCTATTTTACGTGGCGACATCCAACCAAATTTTTTAATCCATTTACTATTTTCAAATACATTAATTGCATGACCTGTATA
>JAYTSJ010000064.1:0-24692 GCA_043745725.1 Gammaproteobacteria bacterium
GCTTACGCCCAATGTGATTGGCCTTCGGCCAACCGGAATTTTCTATCACTTGCCTACCTAGACTCGGGGGCAAGCCCCCAAGATTTCTTTCTTTAAAAAATGTAGCCATTTAAAATTACAAAAAACGCCAGCATTTTAGCAACCTAAATGGATTTCCATGCAAAAAAAACTGTTTAATCAACGTGTATTTATTAATTTTTATATCTTCATATAGACGCAGCCGGTACACAGATAGCGTCTCTGGATTTAACTGACCTATCTTTCTCAACTCTTTAATCGTAAATATATATACTTTTACACAATAACTAATAAACACAAATCGCGTGGCAGCATCCATATCGGGATATCTTTTTATCCAGGCATCTAACACGCCACTCACCCCCGTGGACATATCTTCAATTTTCTTGATGCTTGGCGTAGTAAGAATACTACCCACCCTACGCCTATATAAAACCCAAACATTTGGAATATAAAAATAATTCTTCACGGAAAGTGCTAATTGCTGTGTTGTTACCATGTCCTCATAATACTTTCCTTCCGGGAACTTAAGCCCAGTTAACCACAAGGTTCTTTTTGAAATCTTAGACCAACAATGCAACTTTCCTTTTTTATAAAGCCCCGCAAATAACTCCATAGGATTAGACAACAACACACCGGCAGCTCCAGCAAAAGTATGAATATGGCGCTCCTGGACCCAAGATTGCGTCAATGCTTTAGCATCTGCGCGCCAGATACGATAATCACACATTACCAAATCTGGCGAATACTCCTGCACAATGTTATGTAATTGCGCCACCGCACCTGGCGTTAAAGCATCATCAGAATCTAAAAACCACAAGTACTCGCCAGTTGCCGCTGCTACCAAACTATTTCTGGCAGCACTGATTCCACAATTTTCTTCATGCTGAATAATTTTTATCACATGACTACTATTCTTTACAATTCTGTTAATCAACTGAAAGGAACCATCGGTTGATTGATCATCTAAAATAATAATTTCAATACTGGAATCACACTGAGAAAGCACCGACTCAACGCACTCTTCCAAATAAGCTTCAACATTATAAACGGGAATTAAAATACTTAACCAGGGATTCATAAAATTCAATTACTCTGATCGCTGAGAAAACTTTCTAATAGACCAATCCGACTATTTAACCAATCCGTAATAATTGTTTGGTTTTCTTGAGGCGCCTGCTCCAAATTTTGAACGCAGACAAACGCGGTATTTTGATTAATATTAGCACCACAAATTTTATTTTTTAAGCGGCGAAAAGATTGTTCGGCAGGCTTCAATTGTAACGTTTTTAAAAGGTTATCAATAACCGCAAGACCTTGCTTTATTTCATAATGCGCAGAAAACCCCTCCGGAACAAATTGTTCAGCAGAACGAAATTTATAACCAATATTAACATTAAGTTGTTGCGGATTAGCGTTAAAATAATTTTCCCAGCTAGACTTAAGCCATGGATGTGGGTTATGTGCTAACTGAAAATAACGCTCATGAAACCCCAAAAGCTTTGCGCTCTGCTCTTGCACTCCGACAAATCTAACTCGTTCCTTTTTCCGCAATTGGTTGCTCATACCAAAAAAACATTTAACCCTACACAGCAAACGATTAATGATTTTTCTGTCCGACATTTTGCGCCAGCTTCCACGCAAGATTACCGAATTATTGCGATAAAAATCATTAATATTTACCGCCCGAATTAACGCAAAATCATCATTTAAAAATAAAAACCTTTCCGATAAATTAGGAATACGCCAAAGCATACTGGCAATAGACATACTGTTAAATGTTGGTAAATATTGTTCATAGCCAGAAAAAATAATTTTATGATCAATAACTTTAACTTTGTCTTCGTATTGCGTACCTTTCAATTTATCAATCAAATCTGGAGTTTGCGCATCGGTCACTATATAGATAGTGCGAAGCCAAGGCGCAAAGCGTAACAATGAAGTTACACAATAATCAATTTCACCTGAACTATGGAAACGTGCAGCGCTGGCCGAACGTGGCCGAGTGCCACCAATGCTCGCCAAATATTCATCGAGCTTGGCCTTATGCGCAGGATCAGCGCCATCAACCCAGGTAATTACCGCATCAACCGGTAGCTGCATTGCATCCTCATTAACAAGTAATTTTTTTAACGTCATTTCAGCTCAGCGTTTCTTCTGAAGAATTGGGATATACAATACCCGCCGGCAATTTTCGAAACCGATTGTACTCCCATTGATATTGGGCTGGCGCCATGCGTACACTATTTTCGATGCTCATATTCATTCCACGCAAAGACTCTTGAATACTCGAACTGTAAATTTCAGCAGATGCGGGCAAAGTAATTAGCTTGTACCCGCCGCTCACACGCATCGCAAAAACTATTACCACCCGACATTGGGTGCGATCAATTAACGAATGAACCAGGCTCATGGTCATTGCCAAATTCCCAAAAAATGGCACAGCTTCAGCTCCCGCTCCCTGCTCAGGAATTTGATCAGGCAAAACCCCCACAACAGTACCTTTCTGTAATGCCTTTAACAGCATGCTCACGCCTTTTCGATTGGCCGGTGCCATAGTGATATTTAATTTGCTACGGCCAGCGTAAATTAATTTATCCAAATTGGGGATAGGAAGGGGTTTATACATGGCGGTCAAAGATGCAAAACTAGCCACATAGGGAGCAACAACTTCCCAGTTACCAAGATGAGGCCCAAGCACGATCAGACCTTTTCCCAACGCCAATTCTGCACGTAATATCTCCTCCCCCTCAACCGCCACAATTTTTGTTACCAGCCATGCCCATGAGTTACGCCAAATAAGACCTGCTTCAGCAGCAGTGATAGCAGTTTGAATGAGACTTTCGCGCACTAGCTGCAATTGCTGATGGTGACTGAGTTCAGGAAAACATAACTGTATATTTTTAAGCGTTATGCGATAGTCTCGCGCCTTAAAAGCCCACATACATTTACCAATCAGCTCACCAAAAATGCGGGCAACACTGAGCGGAAGATAGCCAAGACATTTAATCAAAAAAGGGATAATAATATTTTGCATGAATACCCAAACATATAATATTAAAAATTAAATAAGGTCATATTATAAAGAATATTTTCTATTTAACGCGGGCATTACGCATAAGTTTTTCATTAACAAACTATTGAATTGCACTTCTAACCGCGAACAGTATTTAAAACAAACCATTATCGATATAATGCGCCCATCTATTTTTTCGTATCCTACGATGCTTTTTGTATCCTACGATGCTTTTTGTTTACAAGAATTGCGACAACTGCAATTATCCAACAGAGCCTCTACTGCTATGGAAAAAACCTATCAGCCCCACACTATCGAACGCCAGTGGTATGAAACCTGGGAAAGCCAGGGCTATTTTAAACCCGCAGGCGCAGGTAAGCCCTACTGCATGATGATTCCTCCGCCCAATGTGACCGGCAGCTTGCATATGGGGCACGGCTTTAACAATACCGTCATGGACACCATTATCCGCTATCGCCGTATGAAAGGTGATGACACGCTGTGGCAAATGGGTACTGATCACGCCGGCATCGCCACACAAATGGTGGTCGAACGTCAGCTCGCGTTACAAGGGGTCAGCCGTCACGATTTAGGCCGCGAAAAATTTCTCGCAAAAGTGTGGGAGTGGAAAGAACAATCTGGTGGAACTATTACTCGCCAAATTCGCCGCTTGGGCTCGTCAGTAGATTGGAGCCGCGAACGTTTTACTATGGACGATGGCTTATCAACTGCCGTGCAAGAAGCGTTTGTACGCTTACATGAAGACGGCTTGATTTATCGCGGCAAGCGTTTAGTAAATTGGGATCCAAAATTACATACTGCCATTTCAGATTTAGAAGTTGAAAATCACGACGAAAAAGGTTTTATGTGGAATTTGCATTATCCACTTGCAAACGGTGCTACCACATCCGATGGTAAAAATTATTTAGTTGTCGCCACCACACGGCCTGAAACCATGCTGGGTGATAGCGCTGTTGCAGTAAACCCTAACGATGAGCGCTATCAATCACTTATTGGTCAATTTATTTTATTGCCCTTAGTCAACCGTTTGATTCCTGTTATTGCTGACGATTACGTTGACCAGGAATTCGGCACAGGTTGCGTGAAAATTACGCCTGCGCACGACTTTAATGATTATGAAGTTGGCAAACGCCACAACTTACCATTGATTAATGTGCTCGATAAAAATGCAGCTGTTCTTGCCACTGCACATATTTTTAATTTTGATGGCAGCTTAAACACCACCGCAAATAATTCACTGCCCGTGGAATATGCAGGGCTTGACCGTTACGAAGCGCGCAAAAAAATTGTTACTGCTTTTGAAGCAGCAGGGTTGCTTGAAAAAATTGACGACCACGCATTAAAAGTTCCACGCGGTGATCGGTCTGGCGTAGTTATTGAACCTTGGTTAACCGATCAATGGTACGTAAGCACTAAGCCTTTAGCTGAACCTGCTATTGCAGCGGTAGAAGATGGTCGTATTCAATTTGTGCCAAAACAATACGAGAATATGTATTTTTCCTGGATGCGTGATATTCAAGATTGGTGTATTAGCCGTCAATTATGGTGGGGCCATCGCATCCCGGCGTGGTATGACGCAAGTGGTAAAGTGTATGTGGGCCGCAACGAAGCGGAAGTGCGCGGTAAACATAATCTTGGCGCTGATATTATTTTAAATCAGGATGAAGATGTTTTAGACACCTGGTTTAGTTCAGGCCTGTGGACTTTTTCAACACTTGGCTGGCCAGAGCAAACAGAATTTTTAAAAAAATTCCATCCAACTGATTTATTAGTTACCGGCTTTGACATTATTTTCTTCTGGGTGGCGCGCATGATTATGCTCACCATGCATCTCGTTAAAGATGAAAATGGCATAGCACAAATTCCGTTCAAAACAGTTTACGTTCATGGCTTGGTGCGCGATGGCCAAGGCCAAAAAATGTCGAAGTCAAAAGGTAATGTGCTCGACCCACTCGATATTGTTGATGGTATTGATTTAGATACGCTAGTACAAAAACGTACCACTGGTTTAATGCAGCCGAAAGATGCGGCAAAAATCGAGAAGCAAACACGTAAAGAATTCCCCGAAGGTATTCAAGCGTACGGCACTGATGCATTACGATTTACTTTTTGTTCGCTTGCGTCCACTGGTCGTGATATTAAATTCGATATGGGCCGCGTTGAAGGTTATCGCAATTTCTGTAACAAAATATGGAATGCAACGCGTTATGTATTGATGCATTGTGAAGCTCAGGATTGCGGTGCTGATGGTGCGACTAATTATGAATTATCGCTGGCGGATCGCTGGATTATCAGTAAATTACAATTAGCTGAAAAATCCGTTACGGAATATTTAGATACCTATCGCTTGGATTTAGCCGCACAAGCTATTTACGAATTTGTTTGGAATGAATACTGCGATTGGTATTTGGAATTATCCAAACCTGTACTGTGGAATGAACAAGCTACTGATGCGCAGAAAAAAGGTACGCGCCGAACCTTAATTCGCGTACTCGAAACTATTTTACGTTTAGCACATCCGTTGATGCCATTTATCACCGAAGAAATTTGGCAAAAAATTAAATCGATGGCTGGCGCAACAGGGGAGACAATTATGTTGGCTCACTACCCGAAAGCAAATGATAATAAAATTGATCAACAGTCATTGAGCGATGTGGCATGGTTGCAAGCGGTCATTTTAGGTGTTCGCAATATTCGTGGTGAAATGAATATCTCCCCCGCGAAAGATTTATCCGTATTTTTCAAAAATGGTTCTGCAGATGACCAACAACGCTTACAGAGCAATCAACAATTCTTAAAAAAATTAGCATCGTTAGAAAACATCACTTGGCTCAATGCAACTGATGAAGCTCCCATGTCAGCAACAACACTTATAGGTAGCATGGAAATTCTTGTGCCTATGGCGGGATTAATTGATAAAGATGCAGAAATTGCACGCCTAACAAAAGAAAGCGCCAAGCTAGAACAAGACATTATTAAAACTGAAGCCAAACTCAATAACGCAGCCTTTGTAGAAAAAGCACCTGCAGAAGTAGTTGCAAACGAACGAGCACGCATTGCAGAACATAAAATTTCAGTAGCAAAATTACGCGAACAAATTCAAAAAATTAGTGCGCTGTAATTTTTTTGGAAAACGGATTAACACACTTATTAATCCGTTTTCTATCATTTTTTAAAGTCATAAAATAAAAAAGGCTCAATCTTGCGATTGAGCCTTTTTTATTAAATTCAAATGGCGGAGAGGGAGGGGGTCGAACCCTCGATACCGTTTAAAGGGTATACTCCCTTAGCAGGGGAGCGCCTTCGGCCACTCGGCCACCTCTCCGGAAATACCGAGCGAAGACAAATAACATCGCCACTTCAGTAGGAGCGGCATAATATCATATTTCAAAAATAAGCAAAGGTTTAAAGCTACTTTAATTAACTCTAACTGTATAAAACAGCACAGCAAACTAGCAAACCTTGCTGAGAATTGATTAGCACAAGCAGAATTCACTAACATGATAAATCATCGCGGTAGCAGGCCAAGCCAGCTACCGCGAGAATGGTCAAAAACGGAAATGTATAACGAAAGCAGACAGCAAATAACAAAATTTAAAATTAAACTTGTTCGTCTTGATCTTGATTTTGTTTTTCACGTTGAATGCGCTGATAAATTTCTTCGCGATGAACCGCGATATCTTTTGGTGCATTAACACCGATACGTACTTGGTTACCTTTTACACCAAGCACAGTAACAGTGACTTCGTCACCAACCATCAAAGTTTCACCAATACGGCGAGTTAAAATTAGCATTTCAATCTCCTTCACTCATCCTGTAAGAGCACGATTAAGGCTCCAAGCCTTTCACCGCCTCTCGACTAACCCCGATCGCGATCGAAAGCCATATCACTTCGAACTTTTCGCGAAAAGGAAGAAAACCCCAAAATATCTTTCTCTAGTAAAGAAAAACTACAGAAATTTTACTACCTTAACTAAACCAACAGATTGATAAGCCTAGCCCCTCACTCTGCTCTCTGTTGGTTCGGCATCCAAACCAAAAGCGGTATGCAAACTGCGCACAGCCAACTCTAAGTAACGTTCATCGATGATTACTGAAATTTTAATTTCTGATGTAGTAATCATTTGGATATTGATACCGTCTGCCGCCAAGGCAGTAAACATACGCGATGCAACGCCCGCATGTGAACGCATACCAACACCTACGATGGAAACTTTTGCAATTTTGTCGTCACTGCGAACTTCTCGCGCACCAATTTCTTTAGCAACACTTTCGAGTACAGCAACGGCTTTGCTCATATCATTTTTTTGTACAGTAAACGTCAAGTCAGTGGTGTTATCTGCTGATACGTTCTGCACAATCACATCAATTTCAATGTTTGCTGCACCTATAGGTGCGAGTATTTTCGAAGCCACACCAGGCACATCAGGCACACCAGCAACAGTTACTTTAGCTTCATCGCGATTAAATGCAATACCGGAAACAATTGGTTGTTCCATAGTCGAATCTTCCTCATCGAGGGTAATCAGGGTTCCTGGGCCATCTTTGAAGCTGGAGAGCACACGCAAGGGCACATTGTATTTGCCCGCAAACTCAACAGAGCGAATTTGCAATACCTTGGAACCAAGGCTTGCCATCTCCAACATTTCTTCAAAGGTAATTTTTTCGAGGCGACGCGCACAGGCTACAACCCGAGGGTCGGTGGTGTAAACGCCATCAACATCTGTATAAATTTGACACTCATCGGCTTTGAGCGCAGCTGCTAATGCTACGCCAGTAGTGTCCGAACCACCACGACCAAGTGTTGTAATATTGCCGTTTTCATCAACACCTTGAAAACCTGCAACAACAACGACACGCCCCGATTGAAGATCGGCACGCATCTTCACTTCGTCAATCGCCTGAATCCGGGCTTTATTGAATGCACTGTCAGTTAAAATACGAACCTGGCCTCCAGTATAAGAGCGAGCGTCGATACCGCGTTTTTTCAGCGCCATGCATAAAAGTGCAATAGTCACTTGCTCACCAGTTGATACCAATACATCCAACTCACGTGGATCTGGCGTCGCTTGAATTTGTGTTGCCAAACCAATCAAACGATTGGTTTCTCCACTCATAGCCGAGAGTACTATTACTAAATCATGACCTTGCGCGCGAAAAGATGCAACTTTATCGGCCACGGATTCAATACGCTCGACAGAGCCGACTGAGGTACCACCGTATTTTTGAACTAATAAGCTCATTACCAAACGTTCCTTTAAAAATATGGCCTTTAAAAAATATAGCCTTTAAAAAAGGCTTTTATAGATTACGCCAATATCAATTTAGCTTTTAAAAAAATTTAACATTTTAGACAAACTATGTGAACCAAATACTGGCTCCGCAAATGGCGGGCAATTAAACACCAGTTTTCAATAAAAGTTAACCAAAATGGCGGCAAAACATAAATCATTATTTTAAATTATTTAAAAATAAAATTTTAAATACCTAACTGCGAATTCACCCAAGGCAAAACCGATGCAAGCGCGGCGTCTAAAGCCGCAACGTCTGTGCCACCGCCTTGCGCCATATCAGGACGACCACCACCCTTTCCCCCTAATTGCTCAGCAACAAAGCGCATTAAGTCGCCAGCTTTTACTTTCCCCGTAATATCCTGAGTCACGCCTGCTACTAACGCAACCTTGCCATCTTCAACAGCAGCCAACAATACTACAGATGAACCTAATTTATTTTTAAATAGATCAACGCTATCGCGCAACGATGCAGCATCAGCACCCTCTATATTTAAGGCCAATACTTTAACCGCACCAATACTTTGCGCATGACTTAATAAATCTCCACCACCTGCAGTTGCCAGTTTGGTTTTGAGCGCTGCCAAATCTTTTTCAAGTTTACGATTTTGCACAACCAACTGCTCTAGTTTATCAGCCAAATTATCACGATTTGCTTTTACAACACGCGCACTGCTATCAACTAAAGCTTCAACTTTATCAAACAAGGCCAAGGCCGCAGCACCTGTGACGGCTTCAATTCTACGTACGCCAGCGGCAATTCCAGATTCAGAGGTGATGCGCAGCAATCCTATATCGCCTGTACGTTTAACGTGAGTACCACCACACAATTCAACTGAAAAACCATCACCCATGGTGAGTACGCGTACATCATCGCCGTACTTTTCACCAAAGAGTGCCATAGCACCTTTCGCCTTGGCTTGTTCCATATTACAATGATCGGTAACTACGGCACTGTTAAAGCGAATTTGATCATTAACCAAAGTTTCAATTACTTTTAACTGCTCTGCAGAAATCGCCTCGAAATGCGAGAAGTCAAAACGCAAACGTTCTGAATCCACCAACGAGCCCTTTTGTGTAACGTGCTCACCCAAAACTTTACGTAAAGCAGCATGCAATAAGTGCGTTGCCGAATGATGTAATGCGGTAGCTTGGCGAACATTGGCATCAACAGTAGCGGTGAACAAATCACCAACATTAACTGCACCCTGCAAAACATGAACGAGATGTAAATAACTCAAGCCTTGCTTATGGCAATCACGTACTTCTATGCGATTAGCACCTAAACCTAGATAGCCGCAATCACCCGCCTGGCCGCCAGATTCAGCATAGAAAGGGGTGCGATCGAGCACTACAACACCATCATCCCCTTCCACTAAACGCTGTGCTTTTACGCCATCTTTCAATAAGGCAACGACCTTGCCCGGCTCGGTTAAAGAACTATAACCTAGAAATTCAGTAGCCGGTAAATCCAAACCTGCGGCAGTATAATCCACTTTAAAAGAACCTGCCGCGCGTGCGCGCGTGCGCTGTTCTGCCATGCAGGATTCATAGCCATCAACATCAATCGTAAGGCCTTTCTCACGCGCGATATCATTGGTTAAATCGAGAGGGAAACCATAAGTATCATAGAGGGTAAAGGCAACTTGCCCAGGAATGACCTTGCTGGTTAATTTGCTCAACGCGTCTTCAAGCACCCCAATACCTTTATCAAGCGTCTTTTCAAATTGCTCTTCTTCAAGCAATAAAACACGTTCGATTTGCGCTTGCTTGTTGATAAGCTCGGGGTAAGCATCACCCATAACTTCCGCTAGAGCTTTTGCCAGCTTATGAAAGAAAGGTTGTTTTTGGCCGAGCTGGTGACCGTGGCGTACTGCACGACGAATGATGCGACGCAGAACATAACCGCGCCCCTCATTGGACGGCATTACGCCATCACTGACTAGAAATGAACATGAACGTATATGGTCCGCAATCACCCGTAGCGATTTGTTTTCCATATCATTGCTGCCAGTTGCAACGGCAGCAGCCTTCAGTAGGTATTGGAAGAGATCAATCTCGTAATTTGAATGAACATGCTGCATCACTGCAGAAATACGCTCAAGCCCCATACCTGTATCAACAGATGGCGCAGGCAGCGGATGCAACACACCATCAGGTGTGCGGTTAAACTGCATGAACACGTTATTCCAGATTTCGATATAACGATCGCCATCTTCTTCCGGTGAACCCGGTGGGCCGCCCCAAATGTCGGCACCATGATCATAAAAAATTTCAGTGCATGGGCCACATGGACCAGTATCCCCCATCGCCCAGAAATTATCTGATGCATAGGGTGCGCCCTTGTTATCACCAATACGGATGATACGCTCAGCAGGTACACCAACTTCGGTACGCCAAATATCGTAAGCTTCATCGTCAGATGCGTAAACAGTCACCCAAAGCTTTTCAGCAGGAATATGTAACCAGTTTTTTGAGGTTAAAAATTCCCACGCATAAAGAATGGCATCACGCTTGAAGTAATCGCCAAAACTGAAATTGCCAAGCATTTCAAAAAAGGTGTGATGGCGAGCGGTATAGCCGACATTTTCAAGATCATTATGCTTACCACCCGCGCGAACACAACGCTGTGAACTAGTAGCTCGGCTGTAGCTACGCTTATCACCACCTAAAAATACATCCTTAAACTGCACCATGCCGGCATTGGTAAACAGCAAAGTCGGGTCATTACCCGGGATCAGAGAACTGCTCGGCACTATGGTATGGCCGTTACGCTCAAAATATTTAAGGTAAGCATCGCGAATTTCTGCGCTTTTCATAGATGGTCCACTACACATTAATAATCTAATTTGACGATTTATTTTGCCTGATGCTTTTCTTTTTCTTCAAGGCTGACTTTACGCGCCTCATTTTCAAGCATAACGGGAATACCATCGCGGATGGGATATGCCAAACCGCTCGCCCAACAAATTAGCTCTTGTTGCTCGGGCAAATATTCCAAGGCCGCCTTACTGACAGGGCATACCAAAATACTGAGTAATTTTTTATCGATCATCGCATCAGCTCTGAAAATAGCTAAACAGGGGCGGCATATTACACCGCAGACCACTATCGTGTCTCTAGTTAAGCGCTAGATACAAAGCTTATCTCGCTGATTTTGCATGGATTTTATACAGGCTATTGCCGTAACGCAGCTATAAAATTCACGCCAGGATTATTGTTATTCAGGCATAGGCCCCACTAGCAATTGCGGATCCACTCGTGTTTGGAACCAATTCATTGCCCAGTGTAAATGAGGGCCAGATGCCCTGCCCGTTTGCCCTACCAAGGCTATTTCTTGCCCTTGCACTATGGCATCACCCTTTTTCACTAGAATTTTACTTAAGTGAATAAAGGTCGAAGACAAACCATGACCATGATCGATAATAAGAGTACCGCCGGAAAAAAACATATCAGGATACGCGAGTGTAACCACTCCACCTGCAGGAGCATGCACCAAAGTACCCGAAGGCTTGGCGATATCTACACCATAATGTGGGGTTTTAGGTACACCGTTATAGATGCGCTGGCTGCCATAAACACCTGAAATAGGGCCTAGCAGCGGCCATTGAAATTTTTGCGCGAAAAACATTAAAGGTAAATCACCTACACGCGCCTCGCCTACTAACTCTGCTTCGCGCTTGCTGCGCTCAACTTGCTCGGGTGACGGCTCTACAGTCTCCTGTGGCACACCATCAACACGCTGAACGCTGTATTCACGTGCCTTAACAACAAAACTACGCTGCTCGCGTTTGCCCTTGTTGGTGATGACTAATACCGCAGCAGCAGTTGCATCACGCCCCAAACCAATAACAAATTGCCCATTGGGAGCAATGTGAAGTTTTTTCCCTTGAAACTCTACCTGCTCACCTGCAGCCTGTTCAGCAATAGATAACCGCCCAACAATGACAGCACCTTGCTGCCATTCGCCATTAATTTCCAGCGCAATACTTGCAGGCACTGACAGACACAAAAGATAAAATGCTACCCAAAATACTACGATGTTACGCACATTTAACCTCTCGTAAAGCTTGATGATAAAAACACTAATGTGCATCTGTACCGTAAAATTCAAGTACACAAACAAAAAAACGGCAGACTAGCTGCCGTTTTTTTGTTTGTTAGATTGGCCAAATTGAACACCTCGCCACAAGCAACGAGGTATATTTTTGTTCCAAAAATCTATTCCGTGGCAAGCCACCGGGAATTTAACCCTCGCTTGCGATTAAACGACTTTATCGCCTACCACTAAAATTTTCATACTATTAGTACCGCCCAACAAATTGCTATCGCCACTGGATAAAATAACCAAATCACCATCCACCAGCAAGTTTGCTTGCTTCAAGGTTTCGATTGCGCGAAAGAAATCCTGAGTTGAAGGCACAGTCGCTGTATCAAAGGCAATCGGAAACACACCGCGATAGAGCGCTACTTTACGCTGGGTACTGACATGGCGAGAGAAGGCAAAAATCGGCAATTGTGAACCCACTCGCGACATTAAGCGCGGAGTGCTACCAGATTCGGTCAAGGCAATAATGGCTTTCACACCATCCAAGTGATTGGCCGTGAACATAGAGGCAAGTGCAATCGACTCATCAATGGTAGTGAATGCTTCATCCATTCGATACTTGTCAAAACTGGCGGTAGGATGCTGTTCTGCACCAAGGATGATACGCACCATGGCTTCAACCGTTTGCACAGGAAAGCTACCAGCTGCTGTTTCAGCAGAAAGCATTACTGCGTCAGTACCATCGAGCACAGCATTAGCCACATCGAAAACTTCTGCACGAGTAGGCATTGGGCTATTGATCATTGATTCCATCATTTGCGTCGCAGTAATTACCACCTTATTGAGTGCGCGAGCACGCTCAATAATGCGTTTTTGCACACCAATCAATGCCGCATCGCCGATTTCCACACCCAAGTCACCACGGGCAACCATGACCGCATCACTAGCACGGATAATGTCATCCAGAGTTTCGTTATTGGCAACGGCTTCCGCACGCTCTATTTTGGCTACAAGTGCAGCTTTACCGCCCGCAGCCTCCATTAATTTACGCGCCTGGTTCATGTCCTCGGCACAACGAGGGAAAGAAACTGCGAGGTAATCAACATCAATAGCTGCTGCTGTAATGATGTCAGCTAAATCTTTTTCTGTTAACGCTGGCGCAGTTAATCCACCACCTTGACGATTGATACCCTTATTGTTTGATAAGGGGCCGCCAATAGTAGTGGTAGTGTAAATGCGTGTACCTTCAATGCGATCAACCTTAAGAACTACACGGCCATCATCGAGTAACAACATATCGCCCGGAACACAGTCATTGGGCAACTCTTTGTAATCAATACCCACTTGCTCTTGCGTACCGGCATCGCGTTCCAACGCAGCATCCAAAACAAACTTATCACCTACATTAAGGTGAATTTTGCCTTGGGCAAAACGTGCCACGCGAATTTTAGGCCCTTGTAAATCACCTAATACTGCTACATGAAGATTATGTTTAGCGGCAAGTTCACGCACCATCGCCGCACGACGGGCATGATCTTCAGGCGAACCGTGCGAGAAGTTAAGGCGTACTACGTTAACGCCGGCCAGAATTAATTGCTCTAATACTTCAGGAGATTCAGAGGCAGGCCCAAGAGTACTGACGATTTTTGTGCGTCTTAACATGATAATGTTTTCTCTTATTTAGCGGACATAAGTGCAAGGGTATTATCTAACATGCGGTTTGAGAAACCCCACTCGTTGTCATACCACGCCAATACTTTTACCCACTTACCGTACACTTTGGTCTGCAAAGAATCATAATTAGAGGAGTGTGGATTGTGATTGAAGTCGATCGATACCAAAGGCTCATCAACATAAGCCAATACACCCGGCATTTCAGTTTCAGAGGCTTTTTTCATTGCGGCGTTAATCGCTTCAACACTTACGTCTTTCTCAACTAACACGTTGAGGTCAACTAAAGATACGTTGATAGTTGGCACACGAACTGAAATACCATCCAACTTGCCTTTCAACTCCGGCAAAACTAAACCGACTGCTTTTGCAGCACCGGTAGTTGTCGGAATCATTGATTGAGTTGCTGAACGAGCGCGATAAATATCTTTGTGATAAACGTCAGATAAAACTTGATCGTTGGTATAAGAGTGAATGGTGGTCATAGAACCTTGCACAATACCGAAATTATCGTTCAGCACTTTAGCGATAGGTGCGAGACAGTTAGTAGTGCAAGATGCGTTGGAAATAATAGTATGTGAAGCTTTCAAAACATTGTTGTTGACACCGAATACAACCGTTGCATCTACATCAGTACCTGGTGCAGAAATAATAACTTTCTTAGCACCTGCTGCCAAATGCAAACCCGCTTTTTCTTTGCTGGTGAATATACCGGTACATTCATAAACAACATCTACTTTTAAATCGCCCCAAGGCAATTTGGCAGGATCACGTTCAGAAGTGATGCGAATTGCATCGCCGTTCACGAACATTGTTTCGCCTTCAAATTTCACAGTGCCGCTAAATACGCCATGAACAGAATCGTATTTAGTCAAATGTGCATTCAAATGCGCATCGCCCAAGTCATTAATACCAACGATTTGAATTTTTTCGCGCTTGCCTGATTCATAAAGTGCACGCAGTACGTTGCGCCCGATACGTCCGTACCCGTTAATTGCTACTCTGATTGTCATTACGTTCCCCTAAGTTGTTGTGTTCACCCAATAACGGGCAGCCTCATTGCAAAATTTTAAGTTCTAATTATTAGTTTATTTAACGCGCGGTAAACTGGCAGCTTCTCGAGCAAGGTGCTCGATTTCATCCCAACGGCCAGCTTTCATTAATTCTTTAGGTGCCATCCAGGTACCGCCTACGCATGCTACGTTAGGCAATGCGAGGTAGCTCGGTGCTCTTGCTAAATCAATCCCACCGGTGGGGCAAAAAGTGATTTGCGGTAAAGGACCGCCAATAGATTTAAGCAACGGTACACCCCCAACAGCTTCTGCAGGAAAAAGTTTCAGGTGAGCAAAGCCTTGCACGAACAAATTCATTGCTTCGGTTGGCGTAGCCACACCCGGAAGCAAAGGAATTGCACTGGCTTTAGCCGCTTCAATTAACGCAGGCGTAGTGCCTGGGCTAACTAAAAAAGCTGAACCCGCTTTGACTGCTTTTTCTAAATCCTGAGGAGTAATGATAGTACCCGCACCAATAACTGCATCTGCAGGCAGCGCTTCAATCATCGCGGTTATCGCATCAAGCGCACAAGGGGTGCGTAGTGTAATTTCCAATACTTTCAAACCGCCGTTGTAGAGCGCTCTAGCCAAAGGCACTGCGTCTTCAATACGCTCGACGACCATAACTGGTACTACCGGTGCAATTTTAAGAATTTCGTTAATTGTTAAAGCCACTGTACTTTCCTCGTTATTACAAAATTAAATTCTTTTTTAAAGTTAAATTCGTTTTTCAAAAAAATTCCTAGGGCGCCCAATAAATACTAACAGGCACTTGTTGCTGTTGTAGGACCGCACGAATAGGCATTTCGTTCACGTCAGTACCCGCTTGCGCCAGACGTAGCACGGCTAATTTTTCATCACCCGTAATCAATAACAGCAAACTCCTGGAGTGCAGCAAACCCGTCATTGATAAGGTCATTCTGTTAGTAATTGCACCGGTTACGTCACTTTGCTTAGCGGTTATAGCTGCACACAGCTCCGCTGAAGCTGGATTAAGGGCAGATTCAAGGCCTATAGCATGAGGGAAGAATGATGCAGTATGGCCATCAGAACCCATACCCAAAATAGTGACCGCAAAGGGTTGAGCTAATTGCTGATAGGCGGCTTCACAATCAGCCAAGCCCTCTTGCGCAGTTTCTGCGGTATTTTTCATGCCGATTAAATTGGCAACAGCCGCGTTGTTTTGGATAAGGTGTTTTAGAGTGAAGGCTTCATTGCTTTTGTCGTGATCGACATCCACCCAACGTTCATCCACCAAAGCAACATAGACGGACTCCCAATCCAATTCAACTTTACTTAAACTTTGGTACAGTGGTTCAGGTGTACTACCACCAGATACCATAAAAGTGGCCTCACCACGCTCGTCAATAGCTTCATTCAAGGCCGTAACACACACCACTTGTAAGGCAGCTATCATTTCTTGACGATTTTCAAACAAATACTCAGTAACCATTAGTGACTTTCCCCAGCTGCCAGCTCATCAATATTGAACCAGCTGCGGCCATCACTGGCGAGCAATTGTGCAGAGGCAATCGGGCCCCAACTACCGGCCATGTAACCGTGCGGTTTGTTCTCAGGACGTTGCCAAGCTTCAATAATTGGGTCGATCCACGCCCAAGCAGCATCCACCTCAGCGCGATGAATAAACAAGCTAGGGTCATTTGCCGCCGCATCAAGCATCAAACGTTTGTAAGCGTCACTGAAGTAATCTTTGTAGGCATCAGCCAAATTGAGATTCAACACGACTGGCGACAAGGACATTTCATGTTTACCCAAGTTTTTGGAGGTCATGATAATTTTGATGCATTCTTCCGGCTGCAGACGAATAACTAACCGATTCGGTGTTGTAGCACCCGCCGATTCAGGAAAAACACGGTGCGCTACATCTTTATACTCAATGACGATTTCGGCAAAACGTTGTTTCATGCGTTTGCCGGTACGCAGATAAAATGGCACATTTGCCCAGCGCGAATTGTCGATGTGCACGCGAATAGCCGTGAAGGTTTCCGTATTACTGGGCGCACCTAACTCATCAAGATAACCCGGCACGGTGGTGCCATTAAGATCACCCGCAACATATTGGCCACGCACTGCGTTAAACCTTACGGTATTGCCAGTCAATGGGCGCAAACTTTCCAACACTTTCAATTTTTCAGCACGAATACGGTCGGCAGTCATCTTGGTAGGCGATTCCATCGCCACCAAGCATAGAAGCTGCAATATATGGTTTTGCACCATGTCACGCAGAGCACCGGCGCCATCATAGAAACTCGCACGCCCCTCCAAACCGACTGTTTCAGAGATGGTGATTTGCACGTTATCAATAGTCCGCGCATCCCAAAGATGTTCAAAAATACCGTTGGCAAAACGCAAGGCCAAAAGATTTTGCACACTCTCTTTACCGAGGTAATGATCGATACGAAAAATCGCGCTTTCGGCAAAGTATTTAGCAATTTGACTGTTAATTTCTTCTGCCGTTTTTGCATCGTAGCCGAGTGGTTTTTCCACGACTACACGCGAGGTTTTGGTGATCAAATTGCACTCATGCAAATGTTGGCAACAAACGCTGAACACTGAAGGTGGAGTAGAAAGATAGAACACGCGCTGGCGGTTGTTACCGCTGTTTAACAACTGCGCCATCTGATCCCATTTTTCATCTTTTTTTGCGATATCGACAAATACAGGAAACAGAATTTCCGCAAAACTTGCCCATGCATCCGCGTTAAACTCATTAGCATTTAAATGCTTCTGCGCCGCTTCACGCACTTTATTTTTGTATTCGATCACCATCTCCGCATTACGCAGAGTAGGAATAATACGCGTGCCCTCAGGCAACTCACCATTGCGATGCGCGCGAAATAAACCGGGGATTAACTTACGCAGAGCCAGATCACCAGCGCCACCAAAAAGAACAAAATCAAATGCTTCGAGCATGAAGTTAATCCTGTAGATACTTTTTTAGAAAACAGATACTTTTTAGAAAACGTCCCGCATTTCGCCAAGCGCCATACGGGTTACACAATCGCCATGATCTTCCTGAGCACTACGATGAGTGAGTACACGAAGAAGTTTTAAATAATTTAGCAAACATTTACCAACTACCAGCTAAAAACCGTAGCACCTTCTTCAGCTAAGCCAACAGTTGCGCGCAGAGGAGCAAACAATTCACGGCCCATGCCTTCATGGCTAGCTGCCAAATCCGCTTGCGCATGTTTCCGCGTTTGCAATTCTGCTGCACTGACGAGCAATTCCAGAGTGCCTGTTTCAGCATCCAATTCAATCATATCGCCATCTTGAATGAGGCCAATAGCACCATTATCCAAGGCTTCTGGAGTTAAATGAATTGCCGCCGGAACCTTACCCGAAGCACCAGACATTCTACCATCGGTAACCAACGCTACTTTAAAACCTTTATCTTGCAGCACACCCAGAGACGGAGTCAGCTTATGTAGTTCTGGCATGCCACAGGCTTTAGGGCCTTGAAAGCGTACAACTGCGATAAAATCTTTGTTCAATTCGCCACGTTTAAACGCAGCCTGCATGTCATCCTGAGTATGAAATACTACCGCCGGCGCAGTTACTTTGCGATATTCAGGTTTCACCGCAGATACTTTAATAACTGAACGCCCTAAATTACCTTTTAATAACTTCATGCCGCCTTCAGCGCTGAAAGGTTTGGTGGCGGGGCGTAATACTGAATCATCAAGGCTTTCGCTCGGGGCATCACGCCATACCAATTTGCCATCGACAAGGAAGGGCTCTTTGCAATAAGGCGCTAAACCACCCTCACCCATCACTGTTTTCACGTCGTCGTGCAAAAGCCCGACGGCGCGTAATTCACGCATCAAATAACCCATGCCACCCACTGCTTGAAAGCGATTGATATCAGCCAAGCCATTGGGATAAATACGGCACATAAGCGGGATAATATCCGACAAATCATTCAAATCTTGCCAGTTTACAAGCACACCAGCAGCACGGGCTATGGCCATAATATGAATAGCATGATTGGTAGAGCCGCCCGTTGCCAGGAGACCAACAATACCGTTGACAATAACTTTTTCATTGACGATTTCCGCCAAAGGCGTGTAATTCGCAGTACTGGTAATTTTTGCCAACTGATGCACAGCGGCATCAGTGAGCGCTGCACGCAACGGCGTATCCGGATTTACAAACGAGCTGCCAGGCAAATGTACGCCCATGATTTCCATCAACATTTGGTTGCTGTTGGCGGTACCGTAAAAAGTACAGGTGCCCGCACTGTGATAAGACGCACTTTCGGCGGCCAAAAGCTCTTTACGGCCTACTTTGTCTTCAGCATAAAGTTGGCGAATCCGTACTTTTTCAGCATTAGGTAAGCCAGGAGTCATTGGGCCTGCTGGAATAAAAATCGTTGGCAATTGGCCAAACGACAATGCACCCATCATGAGTCCCGGTACAATTTTGTCGCAAATTCCCAAGCAAATAACACCATCAAACATGTCGTGCGAAAGCGCAATCGCGGTAGACATAGCAATAACATCACGGCTAAACAGCGATAAATCCATGCCATCGCGACCCTGAGTCACGCCATCACACATTGCTGGCACACCACCGGCAAACTGCGCCGTCATACCAACGGCGTGCGCTGCTTGCTTGATAGGTTCAAGATAAGTGCCATAAGGAACATGCGCAGAAAGCATTTCGTTGTAAGCAGACACAACACCAAGATTTGGCGCATCACCTTCAGCCAAAGCTTCTTTATCGGATGTGCCGCAAGCAGCAAACCCATGCGCCAGGTTACCGCAGGAGAGACGCTTGCGAGCTGGACCGTTACTGCGCATTTTTTCTACTTTAGCAAGGTAAGCTGCACGGCTGGCACTGCTTCTGGCGATAATGCGATCGGTAATGGCGATAAGTCTTGAATCAGTCATGGAAATACCATAGTTACAGTTGCTGCCTATTTACAGGCTCGGTCTATTACAGGCGCTTTCATACACAGGTGCTTTCTATTACACAAATGCTTTTATAGCTGCTTGGCTTTTTTGTAAAACTCAATCAGATGACGGGTTGAGGCATCATGTTTAGGGTTAACGGCATTTTCCGGCGCCAGCTCTGGCTGAATTCCCGCTGCCAACACTTTACCTAATTCAACACCCCATTGATCAAACGAATGGATACGCCAAATAATACCCTGAACAAAGATTTTATGCTCATAGAGCGCAATTAATGAGCCCAGGGTTTTGGCATCCACCTTTTGCAATAATAAGGTATTAGTCGGGCGATTACCCCGATGAACTTTGTGCTCAACAATTTCTTCAATTCGCGCAGCAGGCATGCGTTTGGCCGTTAGCTCGCGGCGCACTTGATCAGCATCAATACCCTGCATCAAGGCCTGCGATTGTGCGAAGAAGTTAGCCATCAAGATATCGTGATGGCTGGGAACATTAATATTGCTCTCAACCGAGCCAATAAAGTCTGCGGGTATTATATCAGTGCCTTGATGCAACATTTGGTAGAACGCATGCTGGCCATTAATACCTACCTCACCCCAAATTAAGGGAACGCTGCGGTAAGTCAGCTTTTCGCCAGCCCAGTTAACCGATTTGCCATTGCTCTCCATCTCCGCCTGCTGCATATACGCAGGAAAACGGTGTAAACATTGGTCATAAGGCAACAAGGCTTGCGCAGGATAACCCAGAAAATTACTATTCCAGATGCCGACCAAGGCCATCATCACGGGTGCATTTTTATCCAGCGGAGCATTCAAAAAGTGCTGATCCATCTCATAAGCGCCTTGCAGCAACTCATCAAAAACCTCATACCCCAACGACAATGCAATGGGTAGACCAATCGCTGACCACAACGAAAAACGGCCACCGACCCAATCCCACATATCAAAAATATTTTCTTCCGCAATACCAAATGCCGTCACCAGCTTACGATTAGTGGATACCGCTACAAAATGCTTAGCGATGGCGGCATGGCTTTTCGCAGCAGCCATAAACCACTGTTCAGCCGTTTTAGCGTTAGTCATCGTCTCTTGCGTGGTGAAGGTTTTGGATGAAATGACAAACAACACGGTTTCAGGATTCAGCTCGGCAAGCACTTCAGCGATTTGCACACCATCCACGTTGGACACGTAATGCATTTTCAAACGTTTATCGCTATAGGCGTTAAGCCCTTCAGTCACCATCAAGGGGCCAAGGTTTGAGCCGCCAATACCAATGCTCACCACGTCAGTAATTGTCTTACCGGTATAACCCAGCCACTCGCCGGAACGAACTTTATGAGTAAGTTTGCGCATGCGCTCCAGCTCAGCATTAATCGCTGGGCGAACATCAAGGCCATCAATCATAATCGGGTTGGCAGATTTATCCCGTAGTGCAACGTGCATGACTGCACGGTCTTCAGTCGCATTGATATGCTCGCCAGCAAACATTTTCGCGCGCCAACCTTCAACATCAGACTCTTTAGCCAATGCCAACAAAGCCGATTTGGTTTCATCAATCAGCAGGTTTTTGGAGTAATCAAGAAGAAGACCAGGGAGCTCAAGCGAGAATTTTGTAAAGCGAGCATCATCGGCAACAAATAAATCTTTAATATGACGTGTTTTAAGTTGCTGGGCGTGAGCCGCCAAGGCTTTCCACGACGGCAAATCAGTAGGACAAGTAAAGGATTGAGGATTAGCCATTTACTACTCCAGAACGAAAACGAAACAAACAGTTATGGTGGCTTTCTATAATTTTTGCCTCTGGCCCAGATAACCTATTAACTATTAAACAGCAACAGCCCTAGCACATCAGAAACAGAACATCCGAAAGAACATCAGATTTTGACAACAATATTGGCAGCACAAAAAGGCCGCTATGATAGGCAGATGCCCTAAGAGTGTCAATTAAAGCCACTGCTCTTACAGCCATAAACGATGCCTATATTTAACAAATTTTAGGATTTACACTAGCGCCTGAACCACCATCATGAGAAAGCTTATCTTGAGCAAAACAAATGCACCGCCGCTGGGAATAATTGAAGGTTTTTTTGGCCGCAGCTGGTCATGGCATGATCGCAGCCGCTATGCGGAATTTCTTGCCCTAAATGCGTTCAATTTTTACATTTACGCACCAAAAAGCGACTCTTTTTTGCGAAAACGCTGGCAGCAAGATTGGCCCATAGAACTCAAACAAGAATTAATTCATCTGCGTAACATTTACCGTGAAGCGAAAATTGATTTTGGTATTGGCTTAAGCCCACATGAAATATATTTAGACAATTCGCGCGATAATCGTACTGCTCTTATCAAACGCGTAAAACAAATCAATACCTTAGAACCGGAAATTTTGTGCTTGCTCTTTGACGATATGCGTGGTGATTTACCCGGTCTTGCCAAAATTCAAATTGAACTAATGCATCAAGTTGCCGATAAGAGTAACGCTAAACGCATTATTTTTTGCCCCACCTATTACAGCTTCGACCCCGTACTTGAAAAAGTGTTTGGCAAAATGCCCACTCACTACTGGCAAGCTTTAAATAAAGATCTAGATAAAAAAATTGATATTTTTTGGACCGGAGAAAAAGTGTGCTCTCCGCATTACACCAGCTCACACCTAACAGAAGTAAGTGAATTACTTGGCAGAAAACCTTTTCTCTGGGACAACTACCCGGTAAATGATGGTGCAGTTAAATCCAATTTAATTCAGTTACGTGCAGTCGACAATTCACATAGCAAGCTACAAAACCGTGTTGCAGGCCACGCACTTAACCCCATGAACCAACCCTGGCTTTCACAAATTGCACTGGCATCCTTACCGCGCGCTTTTCAAGAAAAAAATAATTATCATGCCGAGCAAGCGTTAAACGAAATTTGTGTGCAACTATGCGGCGAAAAATTAGCAGAAGTATTATTGCAAGATATTCCTCTCCTGCAAGATAAAGGTCTTAATAAATTTACCGCAGAAGAAAAAAATGAATTGTTAAATCATTACCTAAGCTTTTCGCAAAATCCTTTTTGCGAGGAAATTTTAGCCTGGCTAAATGGCGAATATATTTTTGACCCAGCGTGTCTTACCGAATAAAGATGTACTTACCGAATAAAGAGCTGAATAGAGCACTGAATAAAACGCTCCAAAGAAAGCAGCGAAGAAATTATTGCAATTTCTCTTGCAGCCAGTTACTAATTGCCACTATTTGCTCTGCACACAAACTATGTTCCATCAAATAAGATTCATAAGCCACATTATAGCCACGCTCACTCAATTGCCGATAAGCGCGCTGCCCAAGCACTTCATTAACAACACCATCTTCACTGCCGTGCTGAATTAAAATAGGAAGCTGTTTATTAGCGGGATTAACAACAATTGTTTCGCTGGTCGCAAAATATGTCGATAACGCCAACAAGCCGGCCAAAGGTTTTGCAAAAGTCAAAGCCGCTTCATAAGCCACTGCACCACCCTGTGAAAAACCCGCAAGAATAATTTTATTACTAGGAATTCCGCGCGAAATTTCTCGCTCAATTAATGCCTGAATTTGCGTAGCACTTGCACACAATTGCGTAACATCGATTTTGCGATCCAAACTTATTTCTAAAATGTCATACCATGCAGGCATCACATAACCATTGTTGATAGTGACCGGTATGCTCGGCGCATGCGGAAAAATAAAACGTACATTGAGCGTAACTGGCAAGTGTAACTCAGGAACTAGTGACGCAAAATCATGGCCATCCGCCCCTAAACCATGTAGCCAAATAATCGCGGCACTAGCAGCAATCTGTGGATTTGTTTGCACTTCAACACACGGTAAACAAGTCATAGATTTCATTTCTGGTTAAATATCAGTCAACATTGAATTGCATTGATATGGGATCGATAAAAGTTTTAGTGACTACAGCAATGTTAACGCATACAAAACGAATAAAAACACACTACACTATTAATTAAGTACAAAATTATGCAAAACACTATTTAAATACACACGCCCTAATCACAGACTATTCACGTCTTAAACGAGAAATACATGTCACAACATCATCCTTACAAAACAGTTCCTCAGCACAATGGCGATATCGAAACTATTGATGCCATTATTACACCTTTAAGCCAGCTCAATATTTTATCCAAAATGGAAGTCGCAACATTATTAGACTCAAGCCAAAGCGGCCTTTATAAATTGTTTCGCAATTGTTCATTAGCAGTGCTGAATACAGGCAACGATCTCGATGACGGAAAAGAGTTATTAGAGCGTTACCATAATTTCGATATCAGCATTGTGCAGCAAGAACGCGGCATTAAATTAGCGGTTAAAGGTGCACCCGCAAATGCCTTCGTTGATGGCAAGATGATTAAAGGAATCAGCGAACATTTATTTACCGTACTACGCGATGTGATTTACAACAACGATCAAATCAATGGTAATACTAAATTCAATTTGGATACTACCGAAGGTATTACTGACGCAGTATTTCATATGCTGCGTAACGCCAATTTATTTGAACCAGGCCTCGATCCCAATCTTGTTGTCTGTTGGGGCGGCCACTCCATCAGTCGCGGCGAATATGATTACACCAAGGAGGTGGGCTATCAATTAGGGTTGCGCG
>JAYTSJ010000065.1:0-9407 GCA_043745725.1 Gammaproteobacteria bacterium
AATGCATCAATCACAGTGGTGACATTCAATATAAATAAATTCTGTTCAT
The DNA here is from genome assembly GCA_043745725.1 of Gammaproteobacteria bacterium. Lineage (GTDB taxonomy): Bacteria > Pseudomonadota > Gammaproteobacteria > Pseudomonadales > Cellvibrionaceae > Cellvibrio. The sequence goes on from JAYTSJ010000065.1 coordinate 50, forward strand.
CACATTTTAAAGGCAATATTTCCCCGTGCTGCGATAAATATGGGCCTAAGCTATCTATAACATGATCATTGAACATCAAGGAAGATGAATGCACATTTGAGGGGAAATCCGCCGCATGAAATTTTTTCCGTGTTTTTGGGTCTTTCCATAAGAAGTTTACTGAAATTTGCTCCCAATTTTCCCCAACAGCTTTTTTATCAGGGAAATCCAGTTTTCTGGAATTTTCAGATGTGTTTTCTTCCAATATAACTAGTACTGCATTTTCAGTTGGAGAGTATTTATATATTTTCATAAAATCTGAACCTTAATTTTTCCATGGCGTGTAGTTTAAGGGGTCGTAGTTTAAGGGGTCGGTTTAAGGGGTCGTGATTTATTTTTAATCAGCCTTCTCAATTTTTTTTGCTGCTGGCCGCCCCCGCTTTACATAGCCTAATTTTCTATTAAACGCCGCTTCAATTTGTTCTTTAAATTTACCTTCACCAAGTACTTGATTGGCTGCAAGGCTTTCGCGAATACAATGTACATTATGCTCAGAAAGATTTACGCAAAACAATTCACGATAATGGTATCGCCGTGCTTCATCATTATTCGCTAACCGATGATAAATTTCGTGCGGAGTAATGAGCGAATCAGCTTTACCCACTGCATTCGCGTGATAACTGCTCCATAAATATTCTTCCGGTTTTTCTACCATCGCGGCCGTTACCGGATTCAATTCGATGTAACGATAACAAGCCAGCAAATAATTTTCGGCGTCGATCAAACTTGCTTTGTGCCTACCTTCCCATAAAGTGCCAGAACGACGATAGGTTTTGTTAATGTATTGCACATATTGCCGCCCAATATGTTGCAGTATTCGCGAAATACTATCTGCAGCCATTGGGGTTATGAGCAGGTGTACATGGTTCGTCATTAAACAATAAGCATGAAGCTCTGCGCCGTAACGTTTTAATCCCTCACCCAACACTTCTTTGTAAAAATTACAGTCTTCTTCTGCAAAAAAACAAACATCTCGATTATTGCCACGTTGCACAATATGCGCTGGAACATTGGGTAAATACATCCGTGTTTTTCTTGGCATTACAAACTCCTTTTGTTTGAAAATTACTTTCCTTGTGAGTTGGTTAAAAATAATTCACTACGACCCCTTTAGTTTTGACCCCCAGTTTTTGATCATTGATTAAACCTCCCTAAACAACCACATTTTTTACTAGCAATTTCAACCTGAGCTTGGATATACAATGATTGTTCAGGAGAGACATGTAGGAGCAGCTCATCAATAAATTTTTGATTTAGTGCACTGGCTTTTTCATTATAAGGATTGTTATCCAAAGTAACGGCATACTCCACAAAAGATTGATTAAATTTATCTCTAGCATCTAAATTAGCAAGCTGACTTATAAGATAAATAGCAATATCTACTTTCCGAAAGGCAACGGCAGCAAACAAAGGCGTCTCTTCCCTGTAATTTTTTAAATTAATATCTGCCCCATGCCCTATCAAAGATTTAACCTTATTTAAATCACCGTTGTAACTAGCTGCATCCAAAGGAAACGAATATCTATTTTTTGAACGATTTACATCTGCCCCGAGATCTAATAATTTTTGGAAGAAATAATCCTTTTCACTTACAATTGAAAAATGAATAGAAGTGGTCCGGGTATAGTCATTGAGTATATTAATATCTGCACCATGCTCAATTAGCATGTCAAATTCTTTTCGACGATCGTATTGAATTGCTAAAAAAATAAGCGGCCATCCACTATCATCTTTAACATCAGGCCCATATTTATTAATTACCATTTCCAGTGAGTCAAAGTTATTGTTGTCAAATTGACGCAGCAAATATTGCTTGTCAGAAAGATTTTCTTGCGGAACTTCTTTTTCACATCCAACAGAAAAAAATACCCATAAGCAAAACAATAAATATTTAGGATTCATATTGGACATGCCGCCACATTCGCTTTGGCCTTTTCTATCATTTCTGCAGGACTGCCATACAAATCATCAAACCTAACCGTTTTGTTTCCCATATCCAAAGTCATAGCCGAGGCCTTGTCCAAAAAGCTCGAGATTTGAGATTCATTTATTCCCAAAGAAGTACTGTTATTAAAAGTGTTGTTAAACAATGTTTCAAGTTGCCTATCCATCATCGCAATTTCCTTATAATCAAGAAATGGGTGTTTTGGAGTAACACTATCGGGAATAAAATAACCCATATACCCTGCTAATTTATTAACGCCACTAGCGATAGGCATATAATCACCAACACGACTTGCGATCCAGGAATTCACAACGCCGTTAGTAAATGAAACCTTGTAAAATATTTGTCGTTCTCCTTCTGAATTTGCTCCAGGAGCCAACCTCGGACTGATATCCATAAGACCACTGGGATCAAAACTAACAACAACCCTCCCCCCACATACCCAAACGTATTAACCCCACCCTCTAACCCAATCGGATCAGATTCAATATAACGTCCAAGCGTTGGATCATAATCACGGAAATAGTTATACGAATAACCTGACTCTGCATCCGCATATTGCCCAGGGAAACGCAACGGCTGTTCAACAGTGCCTTCGGTTTTAACTTCGCCAAAAGGAGACTGATCTACTGACCAAACGACTTGTTGCGTAGCATCCAACAATAACTGCGGTGTACCTAAATGGTCATTAACCATATAGTAAATTTCACCTGCAGTATTTTTAGTGTAGTCCACCATAACCACGCGCTGATTCGCTGCGTAAATATATTCACGTAGCGCTTTACCACTGCTATCAGTTTCTGCAATTAAACGATCTGCAATATCGTAATGGAAGTGAATCACTTTGCCATTTACAATTTTACTCACACGCTGACCTTTAGCGATGATATAAGTTATTATTAAGCCATTAATAATTATTCCACAACCGGCTTATTTTTACGCGGTGCTGGCTTAAAGCGCTTGGGTGGCGCCGATGCAGCACGCAATTTTTTCTCGTGCCGTATTCGCTGCATACTTTCGTCACGTGTTGGCGGAACTACTTTGGTATGATTATTTTTTTCAAAACCAGCCGTAGAACATAAATCAGTAATTTCATTTTCACCCAATTCAATCCATTGGCCTACACGCACATGCGACGGAATAAAAATATTGGCGTAACGCACGCGTTTTAAGCGACTAACTTTAACGCCCTGGGATTCCCATAAACGACGAACTTCGCGATTGCGGCCTTCCATTACCACACAATAAAACCAACTATTGCGCGATTCACCAGCGCCATCAACGATATCCGTAAAGCGCGCAATGCCATCTTCTAATTGCACACCGGTCAATAATCTTGTTCGCATTTCATCATCAACATTGCCCTGAATACGCACAAGATATTCACGATCAATAACCGATGACGGATGCATTAATTTATTCGCGAGCTCTCCATCATTTGTAAACAATAACAAACCACTGGTATTGAAATCCAAACGACCTACCGAGATCCAACGCTCACCTTTTAAAACAGGCAAACCATCATAGACTGTGCGGCGACCTTCTGGATCTGAACGTGAACAAATTTCACCTTCGGGCTTGTTGTAGAGAATCACACGGCGGCGAACAACATCGGCACGCGCTAATACACGATGACCATTGACAAAAATTTTATCATTAGCAGTAACACGATCACCCAATGTAGCTGTACGATCATTCACTTTAACCTGCCCAGCTTCAATTGCGCGTTCCATTTCACGGCGCGAACCTACACCAGCACGCGCGAGCACTTTTTGTAATTTTTCATCTACAGGTGCTTTAACAACTTCAGCCGAACCTAATGAAACTAGTTTTTCTGAAGTATCATCTTTAACAAATTTTTCTGATCGAGAAGGTCTGGCAGCTTTAGGGCCAGCTGTTTTATTCGCGGCTGGTTTAGCGCCGCCTTCTTTTTTAACAGGAATATATTTATCCTGTTTTTCAGTCGTAAATTTTTTGCCGGCGGGTTTACTGACAATCGCTGGCTTCACAGCCTTGGCGGATTTTTCGCTCGCTTTCTTTGATGCATCTACAGGAGGCGCTGCGAAAGGATGTTGACTAATTTTTTTTACCATAAGATTAATTTTTTACCCTAAACAATGACAACAGTTATACGTTGTTGAGTTCTTCATCAGTATCTTCATTTAAAGCCGTACCGGTTAAAGTTATGTCGGCTTCGTCATTTTTTTCATGCATTTCGTGATCATGATCAATCGCAAGTGGCGTCACATCATCAATAGTTTCAAACGCTTCTTCACCATCCACAAATTCTTCCAAATCACTTTCAATAAGTGTTTCAGAGGTTGACGTTAAAGCAGCATTTTCAGCGGTTGTTTCAATTGGCATATTTTCGCTTAATAGTATGTCTGAATCTTTCTCACCTAAACCTTCTTCTTCACCCAAATTAAGCACATTCATCAATTCATCTAAATCGCGAATTTCACTGAGTGATGGTAAATCTTCCAAATTTTTCAGATTAAAATAATCCAAAAATTGGCGAGTGGTGGCGTAAAGCGATGGACGACCCGGCACATCGCGATGACCAACGACTTTTACCCATTCACGCTCCATCAAGGTTTTCATAATGTGCGAGCTAACCGCCACACCGCGAATTTCTTCAATATCGCCACGGGTAATAGGTTGACGATAAGCAATCAACGCCAGCGTTTCGAGCAATGCACGCGAATATTTTTGTGGCTTTTCATCCCACAAACGATTCACCCAGGGCGCCAATTCTTCGCGCACTTGAAAGCGCCAGCCTGAAGCAATTTCTTTTAGCTCATAACCACGCGCACTGGACTCAGCGGCAATATTTTGCAGTGCAGCAAGAATATCTTCTTTGCTCGGTGCAACTGCCACATCAAATAATTCTAACAAACGAGTTATTGTTATTGGTTGGCCCACAGCTAAAATCGCGCCCTCAATAATTTTTTGCAGCATCGCCTGATCGACAGGTTGTTGCGTAATCGCAACAGTAGCTGACTCTTCAACCATTGATTCTTCAACCATAGAATCATCAACTGCATTAACTTCCTCGGCTAGATTCATAGCCTCAGGATTCATAGCCTCGGAATCCATAACCGCAATGGAATTTTCGTCAGTGCGATCTTGAGTACTGCCTTGAGTACTGTCTTCTGTTTTAACTTGAATAATATCGTTTATCATTGTGTTCTTGCTTTCACATGAATTGAGCCAAAAGATTCGCTTTGTACAATCTCTACCAAAGCTTCTTTAATTAATTCCATTACTGCTAAAAAGGTAACTACCACACCTAAGCGCCCTTCTTCCACCGTAAACAAGCTTACAAAAGGCACAAAATTATTCTGCGCCAACCTATCCAATACTTGTGCCATACGTTCGCGAGTGGAGAGCCTTTCTTTGGAAACATGGTGACTTTCAAACATATCAGCACGGCGCAAAACTTCCGACAGCGCCAATAATAGTTCTTGTAACTCTACATCTGGATCGGGTCGTGTCAGGCCCCGATCAGGTGCCACAGCAGAGGCTTGAAATATATTGCGTCCAATACGCGGTAAAGCATCGACATCCTGGGCCGCCTGTTTAAAACGTTCATATTCTTGCAAGCGGCGAATGAGCGAAGCACGCGGATCATCATCCTCTTCCTCTTCAACGCTTGAACGCGGCAATAACATACGCGATTTAATCTCGGCCAACATCGCCGCCATCACCAAGTACTCTGCCGCGAGCTCAAATTGATTCGCATCCATCAATTCCACATAGGCCATGTATTGAGTCGTAATTTCAGACACATTGATATCCAAAATATCAATGTTCTGACGACGAATTAGATAGAGCAACAAGTCCAACGGCCCCTCAAAAGCTTCTAAAAACACTTCTAATGCATCCGGCGGAATGTACAAATCCTGTGGTAATTGGGTGTAGGCCTTACCATGTACCATCGCAAATGGCATTTCGCCTTGCAGGGGTTTACTGGGAAAGTCTTGCGTTGGAGTATTCCCATCAGCTACCAGCACCGTCGACGGGGCGTCAAGCGCAGGTGACACTAACGCAAAAGATTCATCATTTATAGAATTCACAGCACCAACCTGTTTAAACAAAAACCTAGCGGATTTAATAAATCATAATCCCACAATCGGCGGGCATTATAGCCGCATAAGGTAAAGAGGGGACAGCTTTAACGCAGTCGACGTTAGGCGGATGGCCAGATTTATGACGACGCCGATAAAGCCATTGAAATCAAAACTATAAAATAACTAAGCCCTATTAAATATATCTGAAATACAAAACTCTATTTTGCGGCAAAGTTCATTAATTTCACGCCCAAATACCCATTATTATTTAGAAAATGAGCATCATACCGCCGTTTTATGTCATGCGGAGGAGCATTATTTCAAAATGAAATCTAAGCTTACAGCAATACCCACTTAACCAAATACCAAGCTACCATCACCATCTTGAGGATTTAAATAATGTTACGCAACTTACTATTTGGGACTGCAATTAGTCTAGCTTTCTTAACATCTTGTGGCGGAGGCGGCGGAGATGCTACAAGTACAGCAGCTAGTACCGCCGCCAGTGTAGCCAGCAAAGCTGCTAGCACTGCCAGCAAAGCCAAAAGCAGCAGCGGTAGCAGCACTGCCGTACTTGGTATGAGCCACAATGCTGGGAAAGACTGTATGAGTTGCCATAAGACTGGTGGATCAGGCGCGTCAAAGGCTATTTTTATCTTAGCAGGAACCGTTTATAAAACCGGTGGAGCAGCCCAAACACAAGCTACGGTTAAGCTCTTTATCCACGACACCAATACCCTAAGCATCAGCCTGACAACAGACAGCCTAGGCAATTTTTATACTACGAAGGCAGTTACCGGTTTATTTGTTGACGGGGGGCCTTTAGTTGCCGGTGTTGATATAGCAATTGATGGGCCAGCCGCGAGTGATACAACTATGAATGGCCTCGTTACTAACGGCTCTTGCAACGTATGCCATGGCGTCTCAACTGGTAAGATTACGGCAAACTAATTTCACGCTTCACGCGGCAGATCCAGCCAATAAAAAAGCACCGTTAACGGTGCTTTTTTATTTTCAAGCTAAAATCTGGCCTCCCACAAAATTCATACCAAGGTCAAAAAATTTACGCAAACGGCGCAAAATCACCTTTTCCCTGGCGCAACAACTCGGGAATATCGCCCGTTAAATCGATAATGGTTGTTGGTTCTATCCCGCAGTAGCCGCCATCGACGACCAAATCTACGTGATGCTCCAGTGAATCGCGCATATCGTAAGGATCCGTCATCGGATACTCCTCCCCCGGCATTAACAAACTGCTCGTCATTAAGGGTTCACCCAGCTCTTCCAACAGCGCAAGCGCTATGAAATTATCGGGCACACGCAAGCCGATAGTTTTACGTTTTGGATGCATAAGTCGGCGCGGTACTTCAGCGGTGGCCTCCAGGATAAAGGTATAAGCTCCGGGAGTATGATTCTTTATCAAGCGATAAACCCGATTATCAACTCGCGCATAGGTGGCCAACTCTGAAAGATCACGACACATCAGGGTGAAATTGTGATCTTTATCTAACTGACGCATAGCGCGAATTTTGTCGAGCGCATCTTTATTGCCAATCTGGCAACCAAGGGCATAAGCAGAATCTGTGGGGTACACCACTATGCCGCCCTTGCGAATGATATCCACTGCTTGCACGATTAAACGATGCTGCGGGTTTTCCGGATGAATTTGAAAAAATTGAGCCATAGGTATTTCCTTAAAAAAACCAAACATAGTCTTTAAACACCAATACGTCCACTAGGCTGCAAAACCCAATAATTGCCATACTGGTTTGCAACGCGCTGGTAAATTACTAAAATTGCCCAGATCCTGCCACGGCTGATTGGGAGAATGGAAATCACTACCGCATGACGACGCCAAATTATTTACCGCTGCAATACCGGCTAAATCCTCAGTGATTGCCGATGCTTGCATACCGCTAATTACTTCTAAAGCATCGCCACCTGCCTGCGTAAAATCTTTAATCAGTGCGCACATTTTTGTTCGAGTAAGGTCATATTTACAGGGATGTGCAAGTACTGCAACCCCTTCTGCGGCGTGAATCCAGTTAACCACCGTTGGCATATCTGGCCATTGATATTTCACATCTGCAGATTTCCCAGAACCCAGGTATTTTTTGAACGCAGAGTTGATGTTATTAACCGCACCTATATTGACGAGATACTGAGCAAAATGGGGCCGCCCTACCACCGCCTCTCCTGCTATTGCTTGTGCGCCCTCAAGCGCCCCACCAATGCCAGCTTTAGCAAGACGCGAAGCAATTTGCTCAGCACGACATACCCGAGCGTGATTCTGATGATCAATGGCATCTTTAAGTGACTGCGATTCTAACTTCAGCCCCAAGCCCACAATATGCACCCCACCCTTGCCCCATTGACTAGAGAATTCGATGCCATTAATGAGGATTATGCCGCATTCATCAGCCGCTTGTTGTGCCAAAAATAGCCCTGCTATGGTATCGTGGTCAGTCAAAGCTAAAACATTAACTTCACGCTCTTTAGCTCTGGACACCAGCATTTCAGGGCTTAGAATACCGTCCGAAAAATGACTGTGACAATGAAGATCAAATTTCACTCGCTTACCTTCTTTGAATTATTGCATTGGGTTTTTCAGCTGTTCCGATTGCCCATTATGACCGAGACTTACGATGACCGATAATATTTCTGCTGCCTCACCTACTCAGCAAACAGATTCTCAGCAAACATTACATCAACCATCTACAGCTACTTCTGACAACGCAACCACTCAACCCGTTAAAACAAAGCCCAAAAAAGAGAATGTTTTAATTAACATTTTGATGAACATTGTCATCCCTACGCTGATTTTAACCAAACTTAGCGGCGATAATTTTTTAGGTATGCATTGGGGATTAGGTGCGAAATGGGGGCTAATTGTGGCGCTTGCCTTCCCCATTAGTTATGGCATATATGATTTTATGACTCACCGCAAATTTAATTTTTTTTCGGCACTGGGAATTGTCAGCGTACTGTTAACTGGCAGCATTAGTCTTTTACATTTGGATACCAAATATTACGCCATTAAAGAGGCAGCAATTCCCGGGCTGATTGGCCTAATAGTGATCTTTTCAACCAGAACTCGTTTCCCGCTGGTGAAAACATTTATTTATAACGAAAACATTATTCGCGTTGATAAAATTGCAGCAGCGCTAAAGGAAAGCAACAATGTTGCAATCTTTGAAAAGACATTACGCAATGGCTCATATTTTATTGCCATTTCATTTTTTATTTCCGCCGTGCTCAATTATGTTTTAGCCAAAATGATAGTGATAAGCCCTACCGGCACAGA
>JAYTSJ010000066.1:0-14009 GCA_043745725.1 Gammaproteobacteria bacterium
CTGTATTGGTGCTGGCACTAAACTCTATGCCAATGTCACTATCTATCACGGCATTAATATTGGCAGCGATTGTATTTTTCACAGTGGTTGTGTCATAGGTGCGGATGGTTTTGGTTTTGCGCCTACCAGTGGTAGGTGGATAAAAATTCATCAGCTCGGCAGTGTTGTTATTGGCAATCGAGTTGAAGTAGGTGCAAACACCACCATTGATCGTGGTGCACTTGATAATACCTTTCTTGATGATGGTGTTATTGTCGATAATTTGGTGCAAATTGGTCATAATGTGCAACTGGGTAAAAATACTGCTATTGCGGCACATACCGCCATCGCTGGTAGTACAAGTATCGGTGCTAATTGCACTATCGCTGGTGCTGTAGCCATTGCTGGTCATATCACTTTAGCTGATAAGGTGCATATATCCGGCATGAGTATGGTCTCCAGCTCAATTACTGAATCTGGCTCTTATTCATCCGGTGTTCCTTTGGCGCCAACTAAAGAATGGCGTAAAAATGCGGCACGGTTTCGCCAACTAGATACCTTGGCTGCACGTTTAATTAAACTAGAACGTCGCACAAAAGACGAATAATTCTGAGTTGCCTGGCTTTAATTGCGTGGCAATTTAGTAACTCAATTTTCCAATATAAACAGAACCCTAGGGCCATTGACTATGATGGATGTCAACGAAATACGTGAATACTTGCCACACCGCTATCCTTTTTTATTAGTTGATAGAGTCGTGGAGCTCGTTGAAGGTGAGTTCATTATTGCCTATAAAAATATTACGGTAAATGAAGAGATATTTAATGGCCATTTTCCACAAAACCCAGTGTTTCCTGGCGTCATGATCATTGAAGCTATGGCGCAAGCATCGGGAATTCTTGGTTTTAAAACCATGAATAAAAAACCACAAGATGGCTCGATTTATTTATTTGCCGGTGTAGATGATGTGCGCTTTAAGCGTCAGGTTGTGCCAGGCGATCGTATGCAGCTTGAGTCGCGTGTTATCGCAGAAAAGCGTGGTATCTGGAAATTTGAATGTAAGGCGAGTGTGGATGGTGTGATGGTTGCGTCAGCAACTATTCTTTGTGCCGATCGTAAAGTTTAATATTGGCGATTCAGTGAAAGTCTTCCGCTTAGTAAAACTTAACGACCCAGTGAAATTTAGCGAGACGTTATTTTGATTAATTCTCAAGCAATAATTCATCCCAGTGCAAAATTAGCGGATGATGTGGAAGTTGGCCCCTGGACTATTATCGGCGCTGATGTAGAAATTGGTGCGGGTAGTGTGATTGCCTCTCACGTGGTCATTAAAGGGCCGACAGTGATTGGTAAACACAACCGTATTTTGCAATTTTCATCTGTAGGTGAAGATACTCCGGATTTAAAATATAACGGCGAACCTACACGTTTGGTCATAGGTGATTACAATACTATTCGCGAAGGCGTTACTATTCATCGCGGCACCGTACAAGATCGCAACGAAACCACTATTGGCAATCACAATTTATTAATGGCTTATGTGCATATTGGCCATGACAGCGTTATTGGCGATAATTGTATTTTAGTGAATAATTCTGCGCTTGCGGGTCACGTACATATTGGTAATTGGGCAATACTCAGCGGATACACTTTAGTGCATCAATTTTGTAAAATTGGTGAGCACAGTTTTACGGGAATGGGCACTGCTGTCGGTAAAGATATTCCTGCCTATGTTATGGTTAATGGCAGTCCCGCAGAAGCTAAAAGTATTAACGCTGAAGGTTTACGCCGACGCGGTTTTAGCAAAGAAGACATTGCAATAATTACTAAAGCTTATAAATTAATTTATCGTCGCGGTCTCACTATTGATGAAGCTATTATTGAGCTAGAAGGATTATTACCAGAGTGCGCATCGTTATTGCCATTGCTGGAATCGATAAAAAATTCAACTCGTGGCATAGTTCGTTAGGCATGGTTTGTTAAGCACTGCTTTCTAAAATCTGTTTGCTAAACTCTGTTTTCTAAGTGCTGTTCGATAATTATACATCTGCTTTTATATCGCGGCGGAAATAAAACAAAAAAACTAATTATTTATTTGAGGGGGCTTAATGTCTGATCGTATGCATTCCGAGCGCCTGAAAATAGGTATTGTTGTTGGAGAGGCCTCTGGCGATATTCTCGGTGCTGCATTAATAACAGAATTGCGTCAGCACTTTCCTGATGCAGAGTTTTCTGGCATTGGTGGCCCACGTATGTTGGCGCTGGGGTTTCATTCTTATTTTCCGCAAGACCGCTTGGCTGTCATGGGGTTGATTGAACCGCTTAAACGCTTACCTGAATTATTACGCATTCGAAAATTTTTGCGCGAACATTTTATAGCCACTCGTCCTGCAGTTTTTATCGGCATTGATTCTCCAGATTTTACCATTTCATTAGAAAGCTCACTCAAAGCTCATGGCATAAAAACAGTTCACTATGTCAGTCCATCCGTATGGGCGTGGCGACAAAAGCGTGTTCATAAGATTGCACGCTCCGTGGACTTGATGCTCACATTACTACCTTTCGAAGCTGCATTTTATGAAAAATATAATGTACCTGTAGAGTTTGTCGGCCATCATCTTGCTGATGAAATTCCCGCAGACGTTGATAAATATCAGGCGCGTCGTGAGTTAGGTATTCCTGAGCATGCACGCGTTGTTGCACTCTTGCCTGGTAGTCGCAGTAGTGAAGTGGAGCGTATGGGATCGTTGTTCATGCATGCAGCAGTATTTTGTTTAGAGCAAGATCCTGGATTATTATTTTATATTCCTGCGGCAAACTCTGATCGTTATCGCCAGCTCCATTTACAATTAAATGAATATGTTGATTTCCAGGTGCAACTTATTAACGGCCATTCACATCAGGTGATGGCCGCTGCTGATGTGGTGTTGCTAGCCTCAGGCACTGTGACTTTAGAGGCTTTGTTGTTGAAAAAGCCGATGGTGGTAGCTTATAAAATGGCTCCACTTACATTCAAAATATTATCGTGGCTGGTTAAAACACCGTTTATTTCTTTGCCAAATTTGTTGGCAAATAAATTACTAGTACCTGAATTGTTACAAAATGATGCAACGCCGGAAAAACTCAGTGCCGCGGTAATGCATTATTTTGAAAATCCTGAAGAGGCACAGCAACTCAGTAAAACCTTTGCTGATATGCACGGCATATTAAAGCGTAATGCCAGCCAACGCGCTGCTGCTGCCATAGCGAAGCTGATCAATTCTTAATAGTCATTCTTTAATGGTTGCCATCTAAATGAAAGTTGTGATCGAACCATTTGTCAGTAGTTATCGCGGAATTTTATTGGCCGGTTGTGATGAAGTAGGGCGCGGCCCACTTGCGTGGGATGTGGTTGCCGCTGCAGTTATTCTTGATCCTGAAAATCCGATTTTCGGTTTAGATGATTCAAAAAAACTTACCGAAAAAAAACGTGAAATATTATTTGACGAAATAAAACTGAAAGCAAAAAGTTGGTGTGTGGCGCGGGCATCTGTTGCAGAAATTGATAGCATCAATATTTTGCAGGCAAGTTTATTAGCCATGGCTCGCGCGGTACAAGGTTTACATATTCAACCAGAGCATGTATTAGTTGATGGTAATAAATTACCAAAATGGAATTACACCGCCGAAGCAGTGGTGAAAGGCGATAGTCGCGTAGCAGCTATTAGCGCAGCTTCCATTTTAGCAAAAGTGGTGCGCGATCGTGAAATGTTTGAGCTGGATAAACAATATCCTGGTTATGGATTTGCCGAACACAAAGGTTATCCTACAAAAGTACATATGGATGCTTTGGATAAATTGGGTATTACACCCATTCATCGCACATCTTATGCCCCAGTAAGAATTAAAATAGAACAAATGAAATTGTTTTGAGAAAATAATGACTGCATCTTTTGTTCATCTTCGTCTGCATACTGAATTTTCGTTAGTCGACAGTTTAGTTCGCATCAAAAAACTCGTTAAGCGAGTGGCAGATTTAAACATGCCTGCTTGCGGTATTAGTGATCAATGTAATTTTTATGGCTTGATTAAATTTTACAAAGCGGCACAAGGTGCTGGTATTAAACCTATCATTGGTTGCGATTTTTGGATGGCCAGTAGTGATAGTGAAGGTAAGCCTACCTTGCTTTCTCTGTTTGCGATGAATAACACCGGCTATAAAAATATTATCGAATTAATTTCGCGTGCCTGGCGTCAAGGTCAGCAGCAAGGCGTTGCTTATGTGCAGCGTGAATGGGTCAGTGAATTTAGTGATGGTGTGATTGCATTATCCGGCGGAAAATTCGGTGATGTGGGCATGTCGTTGCTCGCTGGCCGCAATGCTCAAGCACAAGAATTATTACAGGGCTGGATGCTGGATTTTCCTAATCGTTTTTATTTGGAGTTGCAGCGCACTGGCCGCGAAAATGATGAAAATTATTTGCACGCAGCAGTAGCGTTGGCCAGTGAATGTCAGTGCCCCGTTGTTGCTACAAATGATGTGCGCTTTTTAAAACAAGATGAGTATGAAGTTCACGAAGCGCGTGTTTGTGTCAGTGAGGGCCGTGCGCTCGATGATCCACGCCGCGAGCGGCGTTATAGCGATCAACAATTTTTACGTTCTGCTGAAGAAATGGCAGAATTATTTAGCGACATCCCTGAAGCCTTAGTTAACACCCTTGAAATTGCCAAGCGCTGCACTGTCGATATTCAATTGGGGAAATATTTTTTACCAGAATTTCCCGTACCTCCGGGTTTAACTGAGGCGGAATTTTTTAGAAAAATTTCCCACGATGGCTTGGAAAAACGCTTAACACGAATTCTGGATGCTGCTGCACCTGATTATGCTACGCGCCGTAAAGTGTATGACGATCGCTTAACTTTTGAATTGGATATTATTATCCAAATGGGTTTTCCTGGTTACTTCCTTATCGTAATGGATTTTATTCAGTGGGCAAAAGATCAGGGAATTCCGGTGGGGCCTGGCCGTGGTTCGGGTGCCGGTTCGTTGGTTGCTTACGTGTTGTTAATTACGGATCTGGATCCGTTGCAATACGATTTACTGTTTGAACGTTTCTTAAATCCGGAACGTGTTTCCATGCCCGATTTCGATATTGATTTTTGCATGGATGGTCGCGATCGTGTTATTTCCTACGTTGCAGAAACTTATGGTCGCGATGCGGTAAGTCAAATTATTACCTTCGGAACTATGGCAGCGAAGGCTGTGGTGCGCGACGTGGCCCGGGTGCTTGGTAAGTCTTATGGCTTGGCCGATAAACTTTCCAAAATGATTCCTATGACTCCGGGCATGACATTGGAAGTTGCGCTTGAGCAAGAAACTATTTTAAAAGAATTTTTGGCGAACGATGCGGATGGCCAGGAAATTTGGGAAATGGCTATTCAGTTAGAAGGCCTTACGCGCAATGTAGGAAAACATGCCGGTGGAGTGGTCATTGCACCCACTAAACTTACCGATTTTTCGCCACTGTTTAGCGATGAAAGCGGCGGTGGTTTAGTGACCCAATTCGATAAAAATGATGTGGAAGAAGCTGGGCTGGTGAAGTTCGACTTCCTCGGTTTGCGCACGCTCACCATTATCGATTGGGCGCGCATTATGATTGATAAACAGCGCATTAAATTTGGTGATGCGCCGCTCGACATTAGCGCCATTCCACTCGACGATGCGAAAACCTTTGCCCTGCTCAAACGCGCTGAAACTACCGCAGTATTTCAGCTTGAATCGCGCGGCATGAAAGATCTCATTAAGCGCTTGCAACCGGATAATCTTGAAGATCTTATCGCTTTGGTGGCGCTCTTCCGTCCTGGCCCGCTAGAGTCGGGCATGGTAGATGACTTTATCAATCGAAAGCACGGTCGTGCGCAAGTGGCTTATCCCGACGCAAAATTTCAACATATGAGTTTGAAGCCGGTCTTGGAGCCAACTTACGGCGTTATCGTTTACCAAGAACAGGTTATGCAAATTGCGCAGGTGCTTGCCGGTTATACGCTTGGCGGCGCGGACATGTTGCGTCGTGCTATGGGTAAGAAAAAGCCCGAAGAAATGGCCAAGCAGCGCGAAGTGTTTGCTGAAGGTGCTAAAAGCCAGGGTGTTGATCCTGAGCTCGCCACTAAAATTTTTGATTTGGTTGAAAAGTTTGCCGGTTACGGTTTTAACAAATCTCACTCCGCGGCCTATGCTTTGGTGTCTTACCAAACTGCCTGGCTTAAAACTCATTATCCCGCGCATTTTATGGCGGCTACTATGTCTTCGGACATGGATAAAACCGACAAAGTAGTGACCTTCATTGAAGAATGTCGCCACATGAAACTCATGCCTTTGCCTCCGGATGTAAACTCCGGTGAATTCCATTTCACGGTGGACGATGCAGGTAATATTATTTATGGTTTGGGTGCGATTAAAGGTTTGGGTGAGGGGCCGGTGGAAAGTATTATTGCCGCGCGCAATCAAAAACCGTTTAAAGATTTATTTGATTTTTGTGCGCGGGTTGATCCTCGTAAGCTTAACAAGCGTGCACTCGAAGCATTGATTCGTTCTGGTGCTGCCGATAATTTGTGTGATGCTGGCAGCGATAAATCTATTGATCACAGGCGTGCTGTTATGTTTGCCGCTATGAGTGAAGCCGTTAAAACCGCCGAGCAGGCTGCGGCGAATAACAGCGCTGGAATGATGGATTTGTTTGGTGATGTCATCGCGGCGAGCAATGCTGACACTGATGTTTATAGTGACTTCCGTCGTGTGCGGACCTGGACGATCAAAGAGCGGTTACAGGCTGAAAAAGATACTCTCGGACTTTATTTGACGGGTCATCCTATCGACGAATACGAGAGTGAATTGAGTCATTTGGTCAGCTCACGTATCGTTGATATTAAACCCGATAAAGCCCCGCAAAATATTGCTGGTTTAGTCGTTGCGCAACGGGTGATGAAAACCAAGCGCGGCGATAACATGGCCTTCGTTACATTGGATGATCGCACCGGACGCATCGAAGTTGCTATATTTGCCGATACATATAATCAATGCCGGGATTTGTTGTCGAAAGACGGGCTCTTGGTGCTTACGGGTCAAGTAAGTTATGACGATTACAGCGGCATGCTCAAAATGCGGGCTGATAATATTCGTATGCTGGCCGACGTGCGGCAAGAAAAAGCCCGTGAGCTTTGTCTTGAGTTAGAGTCGGGTGCTTTGCCTGCAAACTTTATTCGTCAGCTTAGCGATATTCTTGAACCCTACCGCAGTACACCAATTAAAGAAGCTCGCTGTCCTATTATTATTGATTACCGTCGCAGTGATGTTAAAGCACAACTTCGCTTAGGGCAGGTGTGGAATGTGCGCCCTGAAGACGAATTGCTGCAACGATTGCGCGATAACTATGGCGTGAACAAAATTCGACTTATCTATTAGCCCCCAGGACTTCTAGCGCCCAGAACTTTGCTCAATTAAATCATTAATGCCCTGATTTCTCACCAATAGCTATTCTTTAATCATTCCTCAAGCTCCTTTTCAGGAGCTTTTTTATTTATCGGCTGTTCATTCTGTGGTGCTTGTCTTATTAGGCGAATGCTCCTCAGCTAGTGGTGAGTTCGTTATCGCACAGAAGAGGTAAAGCATTGCTGCCATCATCTCTCAATTAAAAAATTTTATTTTTTTGACAATCATGTGTGAACTTATCGCATAGAACTTCTGGAAAATAGACTATTTTTCAGGTGTGTATTTATTTTTCTATTTATATATGGACTGTTTTTATGATCATTCACCGCCATAAAATATTCACAGCAATCAGCGCTATTTTTTTAATATTAGTTCTGATGATTACATTTGTTGTATTTTTTTCCGAATCTTTTATTAAATCATTTACGCAAAATAAAGGCAGTGAAAAGCTTGAACGAAAATTAACAATTGATGGTGCCTTTCATATTCACTGGCATTGGCTATTCACTGAAGTTCATGCTGAAAAAATTTATATTAGCAATGCTCCTGGTTATCCTGAAGCGAATATGATGACTATAGACATGCTAGACTTTACATTTAAACCATTAAAGCTTCTGGTTGGTGATTTGGAATTCGGTGATATCACTCTTGATAAACTTTTTCTTGTCCTCGATAAAAAATCGGCCATTGATGCCAACTGGAATTTTCCTGCATTTTCGAAGGCCAATGTCGCGAGCAAAGCTGCGCTCGCCGATACTCGTCATGATTTCCCTATAATACAAAATCTTGAATTAAAAGATGGGCATATTATTTATCGCGATGCACTTAAAGGTATGAATCTTGACTTAAAATTAGATTCGGTTAACGGGCAGGGAGGAGATGATAATGCCACTAAAGGATCTGCAAAAGAATTTAAAATGTCGGGCATGGGCACTATGCAAAAACAAAAATTTAAAGTGGATGTGGTAGGTGGTTCTCTTGAAACCTTACGTGACTCCAGCAAAGAATATCCGCTTACTTTAAAATTAGTAATGGGTTCGACCGATATTCTTGTCAAGGGTACTTTTAAAGATCCGATCAAATTAACTGGAATCAATGCATCTTTGAAAATTGTTGGTCACAATATGGCGGATCTTTTTTATCTAACTGCTATTCCATTGCCACCTACACCGCCTTACACCCTGGAAGGTCAATTAACAAAAGCGAGTGATGTATGGGGATATAAAGATTTTAAAGGTAAAGTTGGCGGCAGCGATCTTTCCGGAAATTTATCTTATGATACGAGTAACGAGCGCGGTTTCTTAAAAGCGGATTTGGTTTCGAATGTAATGGATAGCCGCGATCTTGGCGGTTTTATCGGTCTTTCCCCTTCTGGTGAAAATGCCGCACCTGAGCAAAAACAAGCAGCGGCTGAGAAAAAAGTCAGCTCGAAATTAATCCCTGATGTTCCTTTAAAGTTGGAGCGTCTACGCGCAACTGATCTTGATGTCACTTTGAAAGCTGCTAAAATAAATGCGCCAGGCTTGCCGTTTAAAGGCATGGATGTACGTTTTGATTTGCAGCATGGTTTGCTAAAACTGAATCCCCTCAATGTAGTTTTAGCGGATGGAACTATTGATGGCACTATTGAAATAGATGCGCAAAAAGATATTCCACCTATGAAAATGAATTTGAATTTACATACGTTAAGTCTTGGTCAGTTTTTTGTTAACACGCGTTTTGAAAAAACAACGCAAGGTTTTTTTGGTGGTAAAGTAGACCTTGCTGGTGAGGGCGCGTCATTAGCCGATGTGTTGGCAACGAGTAATGGCGAGATCACTATTATAATGTCCGGTGGAAAAATTAGTCGTTTATTGATTGAGGCTTCTGATCTTGATATTGCCCAAGCGTTGCCGCTATTTTTAGGTAAAGATAAATCAACCAATATTCGCTGCGGCGTCACAGATTTTGATGTAAAGGAGGGAATCCTTACCTCAAAAGTTGTGGTACTTGATACCAATGATTCTCTTCTTGTTGGCAATGTTGTTATTGATATGAAGCGTGAAGTTATTAATGCCAAGCTGGATGCAAAGCCAAAAGATTGGAGCATTTTTTCTGCGCAGATTCCAATTACTGTATCAGGAAAACTTAAGGCACCGTCTATTGGGCTAGATACAAAAAAAGTAGGGGCTAAGGGTGTAACAGCAGCTGTGCTTGGCAGTTTACTTACACCATTCGCTGCAATTATTCCTTTTATTGAAAAAGGTGAAGCCGAAAATGCAGATTGCCGAGCATTGATTAGTCATGCGGGAAAATAAAATACTAGCTTTGTGTTATGTTTTTTTTGTTTTTTGTTTGTTTGTGAGGCTTAATCATCCGGTGTGTTTATATCTTAAGCGAAATAGACTCCACCTAAAATGACTTCTTTCCTTGCGCCAGTTACGGCACAGAGATTGCCACTTTGGCGATTCATTGTTTGTTTTGCTAACCATGCAAACGCTATTGCTTCAATCCATTCAGGCGCAATGCCCAGGGCTGCGGTACTAGTGATTTTACTGTTAGGTAATTGTCGCTGCAATTCATCCATTAGGTGCAAGTTGTAAGCGCCACCACCACAAATAAATATTTCTGCGTGGCGTTGTGTAAATACATCTATGCAATTTTTAATCGTTGTAACTGTTAATGCCAATAATGTTGCCTGGACATCCTTTGAATTAGGTGTCGCAGTTAGTTGTGCTATTTGGGCCTCTAACCAATCAACATTAAACGTTTCTCGCCCAGTGCTCTTGGGTGGTAATTGTATAAAAAAAGGATGTTGGAGTAGCTGTTGCAGTAGCTCATGTTGTACTTGGCCGGATGCTGCCCAATCACCGTTGGCATCATAAGGTTTGTTCTGGTTTTTCAATATCCATGCATCCATTAATACATTGCCTGGGCCAGTATCGAAACCAGCCGCATCTTCTGTGGCGGGCAGCCATGTAATATTTGCCATGCCGCCAATGTTTATGATGGCTCTATCAACATCAACACTATGAAATAGTGCGCGGTGAAATGCAGGAACTAGAGGTGCACCTTGCCCACCAGCTGCCATATCACGACGACGAAAGTCTGCAACTGTAGTGATACCGGTGCGTTCCGCTATGATGTTAGGGTCGCCTATTTGCACGGTAAACGGATATTGGATACTGCCTGGTGGGCGGTGGCGTATAGTTTGACCGTGGCTGCCAATTGCAACAATGTCAGTTGGTAATAAATTATTTTTACTGATTAGCTCATTGATGGTAGAGGCAAAAAGTTCACCTAACTCTTGGTCAAGCTCACCCAGGCGATCAATTTCATTTTGATTGGGCGTCGCCAGGGAGTGTATTTTTTGGCGGAGCTGATGGGGAAGTGGTACAGAGTGGCTATCAACAAGGGTGAGCTTTTCTGTTAAATTGAGCTTATCTGAAAAAAATTCAACAGCTACAACATCAACGGCATCGGCGCTAGTTCCTGACATGAGTCCGACATAATAAGTAGGTAGGCTCATTAATTGGACTTGGTATTGCCCTCGGTCATCGCCAAATGGTTTGCGTGATCAAGGTCTTCAAGTTGTGCAACGAGTGCTTGAGTAGTAGCCAGGAAATGGTCTTTTTCGTTTCCGGCAATTCCAATTGCTTGAGGCAAAGAGACTGTCACTGGGTTGCGGACTTCGCCGTTTACATGAAATTCATAATGCAAGTGCGGACCGGTGGCTAATCCTGTTTGGCCTACATAACCAATAACCTGGCCTTGACTAACTCGTGTGCCGGTGTTAATGCCTTTGGCAAAGTTGTTCATATGCCCATAAAGTGTTTCGTAACCTTGGCCGTGCTGAATGATTACGCAGTTGCCATAACCACCTTTGCGGCCAGCTAATATGACCTTGCCATCACCCGTTGAGCGGATAGGTGTACCTGTTGATGCTGCGTAGTCAGTGCCTTTATGCGCACGAATAGTATTCAGTACTGGATGCAGGCGATTAAGATTAAATCCTGAACTGATGCGTGCAAATTCAATCGGCATGCGTAAGAAGGCTTTGTTCATAGCCTTGCCGTCGGGCGTAAAATAGTGCGTTATACCATCTTTAGTTGTGTAGCGTACTGCGCTAAAAGTTTTGCCACCGTTGGTAAAGCTGGCAGATAATATTGCGCCAGTACCAATTTTTTTATCATCAAGGTATTGTTCTTCATACATCACTTTGAAACTGTCACCCTTTTGAATATCCAGTGCAAAGTCAATATCAAAGCCAAAGATGTTGGCTAATTCCATGGTTAAATTGTTGGGAAGGCCTGCTTGTTTACCTGCCATAAACAGGGAACTGTTAATGATGCCTTCACGAAAGCTGCGCCTCACTTCCGGCTTCAAGGTTATTGCTTCGCTGGCAAAGCCAATGGTGCCGCGAGTGAATTTCAAAGACTCTAGTACATTCTTAAAATAGGTCAGCTCTTGCAGCTTGCCTTGTTTGTCTACAAGGATGGCCATCTTTTGGCCTGGTGCGATACTACGTAAATCCTTGGCATTTTTATTGCCGTCGAAAAGCTCGTAAAGGTCGCGATCGTTCAAACCTGCTCGTGCAAACATGCTGGAAAGGTTGTCGCCTGATTTAATAGTCAATTCTTGCCATGTAGGTTCATTCGGCGCTTGTTCAATAATGGGTGTGAAAAGAGCGTCAGCATTAGGCAATTCGAAGTTTTGTGAAGCGGGTATTGAGCTATCGATCGCAGGGGCAGAATTCATTGAAGTTATTATTGCGACAGGCTCGGCTATAGGAGAGGCTTCTCTTTCCGGTGTTAGTATCAACATAAGCAGCAAGCATACAGCTAAGGAAGCGGCGGCTATTAAATGCCCGCGTGGAATTTGTTCTAACACTGCGCTTCGTGCTTTTTTGTAATTATTTATTATGGGGTTCATTAAATAGATCAACCCGACTTTGCGTGTTAGTTGCTGAACTTATATTTATAGCAGAAAATATTTCTAAAAACATCTTTAAAATTCGTTTTATTACGACTCGTGCAGGGTGTTGTATTGTTTTTGCTTCAATATCCGGTATCGTTGTCGGCTTTTTGTGTGTGGTGTGTATTTCTTAAGATTTAATGGTTGGTGATTTATGACGACAGTTGACACAAATTTGTTACAAGAATTACAGGATCGTGGCTTGATCGCGCAAATAACAGGCGGCGATGCTTTGGCTGCGCACTTGAGCTCGGCAAGCCGCACTCTATATTGTGGCTTTGATCCTACAGCAGATAGTCTTCATATAGGTAGCCTTGTTCCTTTGCTAATGCTAAAGCGTTTTCAATTGGCTGGTCATAAACCTATTGCTTTGGTCGGAGGTGCTACAGGTTTGATTGGTGATCCTAGTTTTAAGGCGCAGGAGCGCAAACTCAATACTCCAGATATAGTTGCGGATTGGGTGAATAAATTAAAAAAACAAGTCTCATGTTTTATTGATTTTGAGTGCGGTGTTAGCTCTGCGGTGGTAGTCAATAATCTTGACTGGATTGGTGATGTTGATTTACTAAGTTTTCTTCGCGATGTGGGAAAACACTTTTCTATTAATAATATGATCAATAAAGACTCGGTCAAGCAGCGTATTGAGCGTGAAGGCGATGGCATCTCATTTACCGAATTCACCTATATGTTGCTGCAATCCTACGACTTTGCCGAACTTTTTCAGCGTAACAAATGTACTTTGCAAATTGGTGGTAGTGACCAGTGGGGTAATATTACGGGAGGCATAGATTTAACTCGCCGCATTCATAGCGGTCATGTTTTTGGTTTGACTATGCCTTTGGTGACCAAATCAGATGGTACAAAGTTTGGCAAAACCGAATCGGGTACTATTTGGCTGGACTCTTCAAAAACCTCGCCTTATTCTTTTTATCAGTTCTGGCTCAATACTGCCGATGCAGATGTTTATAAGTTTCTACGTTATTTTACGTTTTTAAGTGTTGTGCAAATCTCTCAAATAGAAGCTGAGGATGCGGCTCGTGAAAGCAAGCCTGAGGCGCAGCGTATTTTGGCGGAAGAGATGACCCGTTTGGTGCATAGCGATTCGGGATTGGCGGGGGCTCGGCGAATTACGCAGGCGTTATTTAGTGATGAGCTGGATAAATTAGATGCGTCTGATTTCGAGCAATTAAAGCAGGATGGTTTGCCTTCATCTAATCTGTTTCGTACAGAAATTGCTGAAACGCCTTTAACGCAAATTCTTGCTGATGTAGAAATGGCTGTGTCGGGCAAGCAGGTAAAGGATGCGCTAATTCGCAATGCAGTTTTTATCAATGGTGAGTCAAAGTCTATTGACGATAATATGCGGTCAGCTATTTCTTTCTCGGCTGAAAAGGCATTCTTTGGGTGCTTTTATTTGGTTAAGCTTGGCAAGAAGAAATATCACCTGTTTGATGTTGTTTGATATTTATTCGTTTTGGTTGGTTGGCGCGCTTGGTTGGTGTTTAAAGTAAAAACCCTCAAAAAAAGCTTGCAAAGGTGAGGAGGGGAAACTATAGTTCGCGCCCTCGCCGAGCAGACGGTTTTAGTGGAGACGCTAAAAGAAGATGCG
>JAYTSJ010000067.1:0-22118 GCA_043745725.1 Gammaproteobacteria bacterium
TTTTTAATTTCGTGCGCCATACCGCGAATAAGATTGCGTGTGGTTTCATGCGATGAGGTCAGCATTTCGTCGCGACTAATACGCAACAAACGATCAATCGGCTGTACCTCAATGATTAAATCATCCTGGTCGCCAAAGGGAGTCACGGTGTAATCGACTGTGATCAAGTCACCGTGAAGTAAGCGCCACTCTGCGTGACGCTTGGTATAGTGATTCGCTTTACTGGCGGCTTGCTTAAGTTGTTTTTCAGTCTCTTCTGTTTCGAAGAAAAAATAGGTAATGGGTTCACCGCGATTCGTTTCGCAACTCATGGCCAATAAGGCTTCAGCCGCCGGGTTCATATGAATTAGCAACAAATTGCTATCCACCAAAACAATGGCAGTACTGAGATTATCTAATAAAGGCTTATAAAAATCGCGCTGACTCACAACTACTGAAAACTCCCCAATGCCCCAAATTAAAGGCGCTGCTACTCGACAAAAAACTTTTCTCGCCAAAAATGCTTTAGCAAGGTGCAAATCAAAGAATGCAAAAAGCAAACCAATTATTTATGAGTTTGAAATTGGGGCGTTCTCACAGCTCACGCTTAAACATAGCGCAGATTATTGCACAATGTTGGTGCTTGCTACTGATTACCTGACACTTTAACGGGATTCTTGTGCATGATGGGGCGATCAACTATCACGGTGACCGCATTGGACTGGCCTAAGCTTTTACCGTATTTACTCATTACCTCTACATGCAGTTTGTGCTGCCCCCTAGGTAGCTCTACAAGGGTAACCGCCAGTGCGGTGGTTTTTTCAACGATATATCCATCCAAAAGATAAGCCAAAACGTGCCCTGGCCGTAAATCCTGATCGAGATTGATTGAGACGGTGAGGTTACGCTCATCAGCTTGCAGGGTATCCCCTGAAACCGGGCTGACAATACTTACCTGGTAGTCAACATCTACTGCCCCAAGATTAGGCACAGGACTATCAACAGGAATGTATTGCATAGGAGGAAGAGCATTAATGCTTGGCAGGTCAACAACCGTAGCCTTCACATCAGCGGGCAACTTATCGGTATAAGTAACACGCCCTTGCTTATCTACCGATTTGTAAATCTCAGCGTTTACAGCTTGAACTAAAAATAGGGCAATCAATGAATACAATAAAAAAGTTAGATAGATACGCATCAGCCCTTGCCCTCAACAATTCGGTTACGCAAGATTTCTCGCGATTAAACTAAAGAATAGCTTTAAAAAACGACCGCAAAGAAAAAGCCCGCACTTTTGCAAGCGCGGGCCTTTTTTAGCTGCCAATCACTAACAGCTAAAGATGATTACACACTATAGTAAAGTTCGAATTCTACTGGGTGCGGAGTCATGTTAACGCGTTGGATATCTTCTCTTTTCAACTCGATGTAAGCATCGATAAAGTCTTTAGAGAACACGCCACCGGCAGTTAAGTAATCATGATCTGCTTCCAATGCTGCCAAAGCCTCTTCCAAGCTTGAACAAACAGTTGGAATCAATGCAGCTTCTTCTGGCTCTAAGTCGTACAAGTCTTTAGTTGCTGGCTCACCCGGATGGATTTTGTTTTGAATACCATCAATACCTGCCATCAACAAGGCGGCAAAGCACAAGTATGGGTTAGCAGTTGGATCTGGGAAACGAGTTTCAATACGCTTGGCTTTTTCACCAACAACGTAAGGAATACGAATAGACGCAGAACGGTTACGTGCAGAGTAAGCCAACATAACTGGAGCTTCGAAACCTGGAACCAAACGCTTGTAGGAGTTGGTTGAAGCGTTACAGAAAGCGTTCAACGATTTAGCGTGTTTGATAATTCCGCCAATGTAGAACAATGCGGTTTCTGACAAGTCAGCGTATACATCGCCCGCAAATTGGTTTTTACCATTCTTAGAGAAAGACTGGTGAACGTGCATACCTGAACCGTTATCACCGATTAATGGCTTCGGCATAAAGGTTGCTGTTTTGCCATATTGATGCGCAACGTTGTGGATACAGTACTTAAGAATCTGTACTTCGTCCGCTTTTTTAACCAAGGTATTCGCGCCAACACCAATTTCACATTGGCCAGCATTGGCAACTTCATGGTGATGGATTTCAATAACTAAACCCATAGCTTCCATCGCGTTACACATAGCGCCACGGATGTCGTGCAATGAATCTATTGGCGCAACCGGAAAGTATCCGCCTTTTACACGTGGTGCATGTCCAGTTTTGCCTTCAACGTCGTCGCCTGATTGCCAAGCAGCTTCTTCAGATTTGATTTTGTAGAAAGCACCACCCATAGAGCTTGAGTAATGAACGCTATCAAAGATGAAGAATTCTGGCTCTGGACCAAACAACGCTTTGTCGCCCAAACCCGTTGATTTCAAATACTCTTCAGCGCGCAAACCCAAAGAACGTGGGTCGCGGTCGTAACCTTGCATGGTTGCTGGTTCAACGATGTTGCAACGTACGTTGATAGTTGCTTCGTCGTAGAATGGATCTAACACAGCGGTAGAGTCGTCAGGCATTAAAATCATGTCTGAATCGTTAATACCCTTCCAGCCAGCAATTGAAGAACCGTCAAACATCTTACCGTCAACAAAGAAATTGTCGTTTACAACATTTGATGGAAAGGTAGCGTGCTGCTCTTTACCTTTGAAGTCGGTGAAACGCAGGTCAATCCAGCGAGCTTCGTGTTCTTTAATAAGGTCTAAAGTCTTAGACATTGAATGCCTCCAAGTAGTTATGGCTATAGTTACAGATTAAAAGTTGGTTACAGATTAAAAAGTGCGGCTAAATCAGGTAAAGAGCTAGCAACAATCAAAATTTTCCGGTGTTCATCTACGGCTTGCAGTCCGCTATTCACGAATCAGGCGAGGGTAGGTTTCAGAAAGGGGCAAAATATATGCCATCCACCAAAAATAGCAACAGATGTTTAAAAATAAGGTGATAGAGAAAGAGAAAAGTAAAGCGCTGCACCATTTTGATGCAATTGTGCGCATGCAGAAATTAAGTTGGTGCATGCGCCGCAGTACACAGATGCTGCAATTTATCAAAATCCTCGCTTTTTTGAATTTTGGAGAAAAATTTAAACACAGCAAGTACTTGGAATGTTAGACATCTAAACCACCGAATTTTTCATAGTTAAAATTGATAAGTTTTTGATTGTTTGACCCCATGCGCTTTCGGTACAAAGCACCACCTCAAGCGGCCTCTATCAAAAGGGCTCTTGGTGATGATGTCCGTCGATACAGGCTGGATGTAACAAAAACAGCGATATACATAATAAATTTGGTGATTACATGTCAAACGCCCAACTTTCAGTTTTATTTTTCAGTCAAATGCTACTTATTCTCGCGACTTGCCGCGGTGTGGGCTGGCTCGGCAAGAAGTACTTTCATCAGCCCCAAGTCGTCGGCGAAATGATTGCGGGTGTATTGCTTGGCCCAACCTTATTTGGTCTGATTGCGCCGGAATGGCAACATGCACTATTCCCTAAAGAGTCCATCAGCGTGCTCTATGTAGGCGCACAGTTAGGCGTGGGCTTATACATGTTTTTAGTGGGCCTTGGCTTTCGAACCGACCATTTCAAAGCCAACGTAGGTGCCGCCGCTGCAGTGTCTATCTCTGGCATGGCAGCACCTTTCGTAGTGGCAATTGTGATTACCCCATGGCTGATGACTGTACCCGGTTTGTTCTCAGAATCCGCAAGCCAGTTCAACGCCACTTTATTTATGGGTGCTGCAATTGCCATTACTGCCTTCCCAATGCTGGCGCGCATCATTCACGAGCGCGGTCTGACCAATTCTAGATTGGGGACTTTGTCGCTATCTGCTGGCGCAATCGACGACGCGGGCGCATGGTGCGTGCTAGCCATTGTATTATCTAGTTTCGGTGCAGGCCCTGCGCTGGCCATCAAAACAATTGCTGGCGGTGTCGTTTTCGCCAGCTTTGTACTGCTGCTTGGGCCACGCCTATTGGCACCACTGGCTCGCATCGTAGAACGCGATGGCCATATTAGCCCCACTATCCTATCGATCGTTCTGATGGCGTTTATGCTCTGCGCATTTATTGCTGATGGTATTGGCTTGCATGCAGTATTTGGCGGCTTCTTACTTGGTTGCGTAATGCCACGCGGCAAGTTTGCAATCGAATTGAGAAAACAGCTTGAGCCCTTTGCGGTAGTTGTTTTATTGCCAATGTTCTTTACCTTCTCTGGCCTTAACACCCAGCTGACTATGATTAACAACCCGCAATTGATATTGATTGCACTAGCAGTATTAGCTGGCTCAATCCTAGCGAAAGGCGGGGCTTGCTGGGCCGCTGCACGCTTGTGCGGTGAAGATAACCGCACAGCATTGGGCATTGGCGCACTAATGAACTCTCGCGGTTTGATGGAGCTGATCATTATCAACATCGGCTTGCAAAAAGGTGTGATTGGACCAGCTCTTTTCTCTATGTTGGTATTGATGGCAATTATCACCACTTTGATGGCGTCACCTGTGTTTGAGTGGGTATACGGCAAAAAAGCACGCGAAACTGGTGAGCTGGAAGCTCTAGGCCCGAATGATGGCGCCCCTGCTACCGCCTAACGTTGTAATGAAAATTAAATCCTGTTGATTGGAGAATTACGTAGAAGGACTCTTTTAGCTACCCATTCGCCGCCCTCATTAAGGGCGGCTTTTTTTGGCTCAGGTTTGGATTCATTTCTTGACTCAACAATTCATAGCCCAGCAACGAAAGAAATTGCTTTCTGCTCGAAATAGTTTTTAACCTAAGTGTTTTTTGTCTGGAGTGTAGTAAATCGCTTTATGGTCTGCTGTTGCAGGCCATTTTTATGCAAAGCAGTATGAATGAAAATGGTAAATTCCTTACCGTCAGCACGGACATGACACAACCACAAAAAGGACTATGTGGGAAAGGTTATCCATGGCGAGTAAGTCTCCGCACAGCAAGTGCCCTAGCTAATGTATAATCGCCGCCTTTTTACCCAGCGCGATTAGAGTCTGTTATGCACTTCATTGTTAAAGTCTTCCCCGAAATCATTATTAAAAGTGCGCCAGTGCGTAAGCGTTTTATTCGCCAATTGCGCGATAATTTACGTAATTTATTAAAGCCGATTGATCGTGCAATCAAGGTGCAGAGCGATTGGGAGAAAATAGAAATAGTTGCTGAAGGTGCAGACGAATCCGTAATCGCACAAACCGCCGAAGTGCTCGCGCATACGCCGGGTATTGCCAATTTTGCGCTGATTCAGGCCTATCCCATTGTCGACCTGGAAGATATTTTCCAGAAAGTATTGCCGCACTGGCGCGATCAACTCGAGGGCAAAACTTTTTGCGTGCGCGTTAAACGCCATGGCAATCATCCCTTTGGTTCAACGGAAGTAGAGAGGTTTGTCGGCGGCGGCTTGCTACATAACTCCAATGCCAAAGGTGTAGATTTACACACCCCTGATGTAATTGTGAAGTTGGAAATAAAATGGGAGCGCTTGTTTGTAATCGCGAATAAAACTCAAGGCTTGGGTGGCTTCCCTCTCGGTGCACAAGACCCGGTACTATCACTGATTTCCGGTGGCTTCGATTCAACAGTATCGACTTACTTATGTATTAAACGCGGCCTGCGCGCGCACTATTGCTTCTTTAATTTAGGTGGTCGCGCTCACGAACTCGGCGTAAAAGAAGTTGCTTATTATTTGTGGAATAAATACGGCTCCTCGCACCGCGTGAAATTTGTTACGGTGCCTTTTGAAGAAGTCGTCAATGAAATTCTCGATAAAGTCGACAACCCTTATATGGGTGTAACACTCAAGCGCATGATGTTGCGTGCAGCCGAAAAAGTTGCCGAATCGCTCGATATTCCTGCACTAGTCACCGGCGAAAGCGTGGCGCAAGTTTCCAGCCAAACCCTCGTCAATCTTAACGTTATTGACCGCGCTATCGACATGATTGTACTACGGCCGCTCGCCACCATGGATAAGGGCGAAATCATCGATCTCTCGCGCAAAATCGGCACCGAAACTTTCGCAGCAAGCATGCCAGAATATTGCGGTGTAATTTCAGTAAACCCCACCACCCGCGCCAAATTACACAAGGTGATAGAAGAAGAAGCCAAATTCGATATGACGGTGTTGGAACGCGCCATCACCGACCGCCGTCATCAAAATATCGATGATGTAATGAAAGATCTCGATGCAGACTTGTCAGTGCCAATAGTAGGCGAAGTTGCGGCAGGACAAATCGTTATCGACATCCGCCACCCCGAAGAAGAAGAAACCAAACCACTCAAACTCGAAGGCGTAGAAATTCTAAAGTTACCTTTCTATTCCCTCAATAAACAATTCGCTTCGCTGGATAATCAAATGCAATATTTTCTTTATTGCCAGAAAGGTGTGATGAGTCAATTGCATGCGGCGAATTTGAAGGGTGAAGGTTATAACAATGTCGGTGTGTACAGACCTGAACCGAAGAGTGCATGCGGAATTTTAGCCAAAAGGAGTCATACTGTCGCAGTTTGACTCTCAATTTAATCACTGCAACCTCTTCAGCCTAAAAAATAATCAATTTTCTGCGCGATTTTCATATCAGTGCCATGTCTAGATGAGTATAATGCGCCCCTTTCGATTTACCGCACATTGTTTAATGACCCACCTTTTTTCATGTATACCCATTTAGCCTTCCAAGAGAATCAGCACCGTGACAGATACAACTACAGTTCGTAAATTGCGTAATATCGCCATCATCGCCCACGTTGACCATGGTAAAACTACCCTGGTGGACAAACTGTTAACGCAGTCTGGCACTTTGAATCGTCGCCCAGGACAAGAAGGCGCTGATTTGATCATGGATTCGAATGACCAGGAGCGTGAGCGCGGAATTACTATCCTTGCCAAAAATACGGCAATTACCTGGAATGACTACCGCATTAACATTGTGGACACCCCGGGACACGCCGATTTCGGCGGCGAAGTAGAACGCGTACTGTCGATGGTTGACTCAGTATTGTTGTTGGTTGACGCCGTTGGTGGCCCGATGCCACAAACTCGTTTCGTAACCCAAAAAGCGTTTGAGCAAGGTTTGAACCCTATTGTTGTTATCAACAAAGTTGACCGCCCGGGCGCACGTCCTGAGTGGGTTGTTGATCAAGTATTCGAATTGTTTGACCGTTTAGGCGCTACTGAAGAACAATTAGATTTCCCGGTGATTTACGCTTCTGCGCTACACGGTGTTGCAGGTTTGGCTCCAGATGCACTCGCTGATGACATGACCCCCCTGTTCCAAATGATTATCGATAAAGTAAAAGCACCGGCAGTAAATAGTGATGGCCCTTTCCAAATGCAAATTTCTGCACTGGATTACAACAGCTATGTAGGCGTTATCGGAATTGGTCGCATCACTCGCGGCACTTTATCGCCTAACCAACAAATCGTTGTAGTTGCGCATAACGGCGAACAACGTAAAGCCAAAGTATTACAAGTGATGGGTTACCACGGTCTTGAGCGTATCGAAACTGATCTCGCTACCGCAGGCGATATCGTTTGTATTACTGGCGTTCAAGGTCTCGGTATTTCTGACACTTTGTGCAGCCCAGATTGTGTTGAAGCTATGGTGCCACTCAGTGTTGATGAGCCAACCGTAAGCATGACCTTCCAGGTAAATGATTCACCGTTTGCCGGCAAAGAAGGCAAATATGTAACCACCCGTAATATTAAAGACCGCTTGGATCAAGAATTGATTCACAACGTGGCCCTGCGTGTTAAACAAGGCGAGACTCCAGATAAATTTGTAGTGTCTGGTCGCGGTGAATTGCACTTGTCTGTACTGATTGAAAATATGCGCCGTGAAGGTTTCGAAATGGGTGTATCGCGCCCTGAAGTAATCTTGAAAGAAATTGATGGTGTTAAGTGCGAGCCCTTTGAGCAAGTTGTTATCGATGTTGAAGAACAACACCAAGGTAAAGTGATGGAAGAGCTCGGCTTGCGTAAGGGCGAGTTAAACAACATGGAACCGGATGGCAAAGGCCGCATCAAGTTGGAATTTTTGTGTCCGTCGCGCGGCTTGATCGGTTTCCGTGGTCAGTTCCTTACCATGACTTCTGGCTCTGGCATCATGACCAGTATTTTTGATCACTACGGTCCATGCAAAGAAGGCGAAGTGGCTAAACGTCAAAACGGCGTGTTGATCTCCATGATCAAAGGTAAAACGCTTGCTTATGGTTTGCACCCGTTACAAGAGCGCGGTCGTTTATTCTTCGGAGCAGGCGTAGAAGTGTATGAAGGCCAAGTAGTTGGGATTCACTCACGCAATAATGATTTGGTCGTTAACCCAACCAAAGCCAAGCAGCTTACCAACGTACGTGCGTCAGGTACTGATGAAGCCTTGACTTTATCTCCACCGATTCGTCACAGCCTTGAACAAGCGCTGGAATTTATTGAAGAAGATGAATTGGTAGAAGTGACTCCACTCAGCATTCGTGTACGTAAAAAGTTCCTTACCGAAAACGAGCGCAAGCGCGGTAAAAAAGCGTAACAGGTAATTTTACTGATTATGCAAAAATCCCCTGAGTGAAAGCACAGGGGATTTTTTTTGAATAATTTTTTGACATACTAAAAACTCCACCGTCATACTCG
Organism: Gammaproteobacteria bacterium; assembly: GCA_043745725.1. Lineage (GTDB taxonomy): Bacteria > Pseudomonadota > Gammaproteobacteria > Pseudomonadales > Cellvibrionaceae > Cellvibrio. The sequence goes on from JAYTSJ010000067.1 coordinate 8,628, forward strand.
CGACGCAGACTTAACGTCCTCCTAAAAAATTATTTCCAGGTTGTAAAAAGTGGATATTTATTTTCTATTTTCATTTCTTGTATTGGGTGCCTTCACCGGCATATTTGCGGGGCTATTCGGTATTGGCGGCGGCGGCATTATGGTGCCCATACTCACCTATATTTTTGCAAAGCTCACCTTCCCTGCGGAACACATAGTGCACATGGCACTGGCCACTTCCATGGCCGCAATTGTACCCACTGCAATTGCAAGCTTGCGGGCACATCACGCGCGCGGCGCGGTGCTTTGGCCTGTGGTATGGAAAATTACTCCGGGAATTTTACTCGGCACTTTTGCAGGTACTTTTCTCGCGACTTATTTATCTGCAAAACCTCTGGCGATTTTTTTCTCCTGTTTTATGGCAATCATTGCGGTGCAACTTCTAATCAATGCAAAACCAAAACCATCACGCCAATTACCCAATGGGCTTATGACAAGCGTCGTAGGCTCTACTATTGGTGGAATTTCTGCATTAGTGGCAATTGGTGGTGGCACTATGACTGTGCCATTTTTGATGTTGTGTAACGTCGCCCTGCCAGTTGCGATTGGTACAGCGGCAGCAGTGGGTTTACCTATCGCCTTTTCCGGCGCAATGGGTTATTTAATCAATGGTTGGTCGGCGGCTAATTTACCCGATCACACCTTGGGTTTTATTTACTATCCCGCAGTCATTGCCATGGCATCTGCCAGTTTTTTTACTGCCCCCTTAGGTGCAAAGCTAGCGCATACATTACCAATTCCTTTACTCAAAAAACTATTTGCGCTTTTGCAAATTAGTTTGTCTGTGCAGATGTTATATACAGTTTTTGGACATTAGATTAACTATCAAACAGCCTAACTATTAGTATTAGGCCTAGGCCGCCTGACAGGCATCCTGCAATTCCCTTTCATCGCGCTTGGCTCTCCGCACTAATTGATGTAGCTCACGCACACCATCGGGCCAACCAGCTAAATTAGATTCACTGTTAATGTGGCCAAGCTTGTTAAGCCTTAAAAAGTCTGCGCCCCACTGCAATGCCCAATACGCAGCTTTGCTATCGCTTATCCAGGGATCATTACTGCTCGCAATAATTTTTGCGACAACATTTAGCGAGCCTTGCGGAAGTTTTTGCGCGATAGAAAATTTATCGGGATCAGCGGGCGCCACTAAAAATAACGCTGCAATTTTATCGGGAAATTCCGCCGCAACACTTGCACTGGCTAATGCGCCGAAGCTATGGCCGACCAAAACCGCTGGCTGATTCAGCCCAACCAATACTTTTATAATAGCCGCTCGCCATTTTTCCAAATTGGGTGTTTTCCAATCGTCCAATTCAATACGCTTGCTATTAGGCAACTGTGCTTGCCATAAACTTTGCCAATGACGCTCGTCGCTATTGTGCAATCCCGGCACAATGACAATCGGATAGTGCTCAAGAGCCACAGGCAAGTGAAAAGTCTTTGCGTGGGTAAATGGCATTTTAGTGCTCCTCTAAATATTGCCTGCGAACTTATGCTTCATCAATGTGCAACTTTAAATTTCAATAGCAGGCAGAATACTTACCCTTTAAAAAAATTAATAATAATAATTTAAACTGAGCTTATTCCAAACATCCGGTTATTTCCTTTGTTATAAGCTAATAAAAAAACGGTATTTTTAGTTTTAAAGTGTCATGGTTACTATGGCGCAGTCGCTGAGCAAACCTGCTCGGTCAATATTTATATACAGCGAGCAAGGCGTTTATCATGGCAAATTACCGCAATGAACTAGCCGATATTGACGAGGAAGTGCTAACAGAAATTAAGCGTCAGTTAGCACATATTCAATTCGGATCATTGGAAATTCAAGTTCATAATGGGCAAGTCGTTCAATTGGAACGCAAAGAAAAGAAGCGCTGGGGAAAAAGCGAACACGCTAAGTAATCAGACGTCATTAATTAAAAATCAGAAAAACACACACTGACCGGATTGCCGGAAGTAATACGAGAACTTTGGAGTTAGCATGTCATTTCAAAACAATTTATTTCAACGCAACGGATCGTCCAACCGATCAAAAAAATTCGCACAAACATTATTATCAGCTGCATTCACTTTGCTGGCTTCCGTTAATGCCTCAGCCGGTTTTCCCACAGTTTACGGGAAAATTGATTTAACGCTGAATCACTATAGCTTTGAAAAAAATGATTTTGCCGCAGGCGCAACAGCGGGTACGTTTAAAAATACTGGCGCAGTGGAAACTACTACTGAGCTTAATAATACCTCTTTAGAAAGTAATGGTTCACGTTTTGGTATTAAAGGCGATACCGATGTTGCTGAAGGTTTAAAAGTCGTTTACAAAATTGAATACGGTGTTGATGTTGACAACGGCACCAATAACAACGGTCGCGAATTAACACAACGGAATATTACCGTTGGTTTGCAAGGTAATTGGGGAACAATTGTCGGCGGTAAAACCGATACTCCCTTAAAAACAGTACAAACCAACAGTGTTTTTCAATCGGATATTGATCGTTTTAATGATTTACCGCTTGCGGATATTGGTACCTATTTAGTCGGAGAAAACCGCGCTGATAATACCATTCAATATTCTTCACCTATTTTGTTTGGCGGTTTGGAAATTAATTTGGCGGCGATTCAAAGCGAAGAAACAGGCGTTGCAGTACCAGTTGCAGGAACTGCTACACCTAACCCGCAAAATGATAATGGTTTTGCTGCGGGTAAATCGCTCTCAGTAGTGTACGGAAAATCCAAATGGTATGTCGGCGTTGCAATTGATAACAATGTTGCTGCCACAGATGCTGTGCGTGCCGTCGGTGAAGTCATCGTTGGCCCTGTAAAAATTGGCGCCATTTATCAAACTGCCAAACGCCATGAAGACTTTGATGTGATTGGCCCTTTCTCAACTTTTGTTAATTCAACAGGCACAACTGTTGGTGCGCAGAATGGATTAAACCCCTTCAGCGAATGGGACGGAGTTGCCGGTAGTAGCTACAAAAAACAAAATGGTTATGTAGTGAATGCATTGTGGAAAATTGCCGGGCCTTGGTCTGCAAAAATTCAATACGGGCATTCAACCAGCACACCGACATCAGTGCCCACTTCTGTCGCGCCAACTATACCTCCCACACAATATGAAGATGTAGATATTGATGCGATTGCAGCAGGTGTGGATTATAAATTTAATGATGCAACTCGTGTATTTGCTTACTACGCCACAGTAAAAGCCGAAGGCGATGCACGCATCAGCACTGAAGCGACTACCGATAAAACCTTTGCATTGGGTTTTGATTTTAAATTTTAGATTTAAATTGAGTGACATGAACTCCGATAGTGCCCCTGAGACACGCTACTAGTACATCCCTGTAAGCTCGACGTCGGCATCCATGCCTCCAACGGTCTCAGAAACACTATCGGAGTTAATACTGGAATATTGTCGCAATAAAATAGTTTAAAAAATCACAGAGGATTTTTATGATGAAATTAATTAATGCATTATCCGTTATCGCAACCGCCTTGCTGTTATCAACAGCAACGTTAGCGAAAGATGTAAAACTATTAAATGTTTCTTACGACCCTACACGCGAACTTTATCGCGAATATAACATTGCCTTTGCAAAATATTGGTTTGCCAAAACGGGCGACAAAGTTACTGTAGAACAATCTCATGGTGGTTCGGGTGCACAGTCGCGTTCAGTAATAGATGGTCTGCAAGCGGATGTAGTGACTTTTGCGTTGGCGGGCGACATTGATCCCCTCGCTAGAATTGGCAAATTAATTCCTGAAAATTGGGAAACACGCTTGCCGCAACATTCTGCTCCCTATACGTCCACTATTGTATTTTTAGTTCGTAAAGGCAATCCCAAACATATTAAGGACTGGGATGATTTAATTAAAAAGAATATAGAAGTTATTACGCCTAATCCTAAAACATCCGGTGGTGCGCGCTGGAATTATTTAGCGGCATGGGGTTTTGCAAAAAGGAAATTAGGTTCTGACCAAGCGGCGCGAGATTTTGTAGCAAAACTTTATAAAAACGTACCAGTGCTGGATTCTGGTGCCCGCGGTGCAACAACAACTTTCGTACAACGCGGTATTGGCGATGTATTACTCACTTGGGAAAACGAAGCTTTTCTGGCAGTAAATGAATTAGGTGCAGACAAAGTTGAGATTGTTGTACCGTCGGTTTCAATTTTGGCAGAAGCCTCCATCACAGTTGTCGATAAGTATGCGGATGCACATGGTACACGCGCCCTTGCAGAAGAATATTTAAAATACCTCTACACCAAAGAAGGCCAAAACATTATTGCTAAAAATTACTATCGTCCTCGCGATAAAGAAGTTGAAGCAGCTTACGCCAATAAATTTCCTAAAATTGAACTGTTCACTATAGAAGATTTTGGTGGCTGGAAAAAAGCCCAACCAGAACACTTTGGTGATGGTGGAATTTTTGACAAGATTTATCAATAAACCAATTATCAATAACGCAATCTGAGAGTCACGAATGAGACATTGCCAGTAGGTAGATTGTACCTACTGGCAACTTCTTGTTGCTGACTTATGTTTTTCCAAGTTACCTGACCACAGGTACTGACGAGATTTTTGTAATGAGTGTCTTAACTGCTACGGATGCACTACATCAACCACAAAAAAAGCAACCCTGGGTAAAAAAATCGGTACTGCCTGGTTTTGGTTTGTCATTTGGCTATTCAACTCTTTACGCGAGCCTGTTGGTTTTTATTCCCCTTGCTGCATTAATCATAAAAAGTTTTGGTTTGCCACTCGACCAACTCTGGGATGTAGTCAGCAATAAACGCGCACTTGCCAGTTATCGTTTAACTTTTGGCGCCTCATTTATTGGTGCATTTATTAATTTAATATTTGGATTTATTCTGGCCTGGGTATTAGTGCGTTATTCGTTTCCAGGAAAACGCATTATCGATGCCGTAGTCGATTTACCTTTCGCGTTACCCACCGCCGTTGCCGGCATTGCACTTACGGCACTCTATGCACCCAATGGATGGCTCGGCCAATGGTTTGCATTGTTCGGAATTAAAATCGCCTATACCTGGATTGGCGTCACTATAGCGCTGACGTTTATTGGCTTGCCATTTGTAGTGCGCACAGTACAACCGGTCCTGGCAGATTTGGAAGCAGAAGTTGAGGAGGCCGCTGCAAGTTTGGGGGCAAGCCGCTGGCAAACATTCACACGGGTTTTATTACCCGCACTCTTACCATCCTTACTCACAGGCTTTGCACTTGCATTTGCGCGAGCAATTGGCGAATACGGCTCGGTGGTTTTTATCAGCGGTAACATGCCTTACCGCACTGAAATTACACCCTTATTAATTATGACGAAACTCGAACAATTCGATTACGCCGGTGCAGCTGCACTCGGCAGTGTGATGTTATTGTTTTCTTTTATTTTGTTGCTGCTGATTAATTTACTGCAACACTGGAGTCACAAAAGGACGGGGGGTTAATCATGGCTGGTGTCATTTCAAACTTAGGTCATAACACTGAAGCAAAAAATAATCATAGTGCTGTTAGTCGCGGATTAGCAAAACAAAGTGCAACTAGCGAAGCCCGCTGGATTCGTTGGTCATTGATTGGCATCGCCATGGTATTCCTTGCGCTGTTTTTAATTTTGCCATTAGTTATTGTGTTTACTGAAGCATTTTCTAAAGGTATGGGAGTTTATATTGCCGCAATTACTCACCCCGATGCCGCTGCAGCCATTAAACTGACTCTGATCGCTGCAGCAATTGCAGTTCCGTTAAACGTCGTATTTGGTTTGACCGCAAGCTGGGCAATTGCAAAATTTCAATTTAAGGGGAAACAAATAGTCATTACCTTAATTGATTTACCTTTCGCAGTTTCACCCGTGGTTGCGGGTTTAATTTATATGTTGTTATTTGGCGCGCAGGGATTATTTGGTCATTGGTTAATGGATCACAATGTACGAATTATGTTTGCCGTGCCAGGCATTGTATTGGCAACGGTATTTATTACCTTTCCGTTTATTGCTCGCGAATTAATTCCTTTGATGCAAGAACAAGGTAAGGAACAAGAAGAGGCGGCCATTACCTTAGGCGCAAATGGCTGGCAAATGTTTTTCCGCGTTACCTTGCCTTCCATTAAATGGGCGCTGCTCTACGGCATCATTTTGTGTAATGCCCGCGCTATGGGTGAATTTGGTGCGGTGAGTGTTGTCTCGGGAAAAATTCGTGGGCAAACCAACACCATGCCCTTGCACATTGAAATCCTTTACAACGAATACCAATTTGCCGCCGCCTTTGCGGTTGCATCACTGCTGGCATTATTGGCGCTAGTGACACTGGTATTAAAAAGTGCTCTGGAATGGAAAGCCGCACGTGAACATGAAATTGCTGTACTCGCCGCGCAGGCACAATAAATAAATTGATCGTTATGAAAAACATTTTGCAAAATTAGCAACGAGAAAAAATATGAGCATCGAAGTCCGTCAACTCAATAAAAATTTCGGCGCATTCTCAGCGCTGAACAATGTATCGCTGGATTTCCCTACGGGTGAATTGGTGGCATTACTCGGGCCATCGGGCTGTGGCAAAACGACATTGCTGCGCATTATTGCTGGGCTGGAAAACCCCGATAGCGGCACAGTACTTTTTCACGGTGAAGAAGCAACGAATATTCATGTGCGTGAACGCAACGTCGGTTTTGTATTTCAGCACTACGCGCTATTTCGCCATATGACGGTATTTGATAATGTTGCGTTTGGCTTAAGTGTTCGCCCAAAAGCAACACGCCCAAGCAAACCAGAAATAAAAAAACGTGTGCATGAATTATTAGAGTTGGTTCAATTGGACTGGTTGGCTGATCGTTACCCGCATCAACTTTCCGGTGGCCAACGCCAACGTATTGCGCTCGCACGTGCGCTTGCCGTTGAACCGAAAGTTTTATTATTAGATGAGCCTTTCGGCGCACTGGATGCAAAAGTGCGTAAAGATTTACGCCGATGGCTACGTCGCCTACACGATGAATTACACATTACTTCAATATTTGTAACTCATGATCAAGAAGAGGCAATGGAAGTTGCAGATCGCATCGTAGTGCTAAATAAAGGTAAGATCGAACAAATTGGTTCGCCGGATGATATTTATAACAATCCTGCAAGTCCGTTTGTTTATGATTTTATCGGCCAGGTAAATTTATTTCATAGCCGCGTTGATCATGGGTGGGCACATATTGGCGATTATAAATTGCCGGCACCGGAATTTAGCAGCGTCAAGAATCAAACCGCGATTGCTTATGTTCGCCCACACGATATTGAATTAACGCAAGAGAATATGGAAGGTTCTATACCGGCAACAGTTTCTCATGTCAGTACAGCGGGCTCTGTATTACGCATCGAACTTACTAATAAATTAAGTGATGATGTGATTCATGTTGAATTGCCGCGTTCGCAAGAAAGGTCGCTGGATTTAAGTGTGGGCTCACAGGTATATGCCAAACCAACGACTTCGAAAGTATTTTTGCAAAAATAAAATTTTTCCACGATGACGGAATTACTGAAACCATCGCTAAGCGCGCGAGCATCACTGACAGTAGCGACGGCAACTGACTAGGTATTTTTATTTTGTTGCTGCTGAGTATAAATATTTCTACCCATATTGATTCTTATTAAATCCTCAAGTTTTTTTGAAGGGACACTCGGATCTGGTGCTTTTGCTAAACCCGTCATGTTTCTAGTAATTTGCACAGGAGCCATCAATATACCCCATGGCACACCCCACCAATCCAGAAGAGCGGAAGACTCAAGACTCAAGGATTGAGTTTTAATATCACAAGAGCGACACGATACTTGAAGCTAGTTAACCCAAGAAGTAAGCACAAATGCAGACCAAATTCTATGTGCGGTATAAATATCGACAGGGCCATTTTGTTTGTTGCATTTTGGGCACGGCCCTTGATGAGCAATTTTAGTTTGCTCTTTAACAACGTCGAAAGGAATTTGATCCGAAATAACAATGAAACGACCCTGATCAAAACAGGTCTTATTACAAAAACGATATTTACCTTCTTTCTCACCGCCACATAAAATTGTTGTACCACAATTATTACAACTGACTATTATTAACACTCCTGTTTATTGATTGAATTAAATATGTTTACAGCATTAAACATGAAAAATTCATCGTGTATCTACAGTCGAACCAAACTGCTGTAATGTGTCAGGCCAGCTTGAAAGCAAGGTGTTGCTTAATGCCCGCCCATTCGTGTTTAACAATACTGTAGAGAACAGAGTCTCTAAGGCGGCCATTTGGCATTACCATGTGACTACGCAATAGACCTTCTTCTTTTGCACCCAAGCGCAGTATTGCATTGCGCGATGCATTATTTAAATAATCAGTGATAAATTCAACGCGATTCAAATTCAATGTTTCAAATGCATGATTCAACATTAAGAATTTTGCTTCAGTATTAATAGGCGTTCTTTGCCAGGATGCACCCAGAAACGTAAAACCGATTTCAACACGCTTATTTGCAATATTTGCTTTCATAAAACGTGTAGAGCCAACTACTGTTCCAGTGCTTTTTTCTATAGTCGCAAACGAAAGCCCATCACCTGCCGCGAAGAGCTCATCCGCATAATTAAAAAATGAATCAATATTATCAGGATGTGGCACTAGGGTTACATAAAGATTCCACAGCTCGCCATCCGAAATGGCAGCGCAAAGACCCTCTCTATGCCTTAAAGACAAAGGCTCTAACCTCACATATTTCCCTTCCAGGGTGATCTCTTGAAATTTCATAATGCTCCCAAGCGTAACGTTAAAACACGCAGCAGTATTTAAGTTGTAGTTTTATGGAATGATGTTTGACAGCTTTGTCACAGATTACTTAAGTTGATAAAATATGACTTGTAGTGACTTCAGCAATTAACTTTCCGTTAGAATTGGTAACAGTTGTTCTTACAACACTGACTGAACGACCTTTTTTAACATAGTTTGATTTTGCGATAAACATACCACTTTTGCAATTCCCTAATAAATTTGCATTAAGATTGATTGCCAAAGGAAATCCTTGCATTCCTTCTTCAGGCTTAACGCCCGCCAAAACAAGCATAGATGCGGTAACGTCAGCGAACCATAAAGTAGCACCAGCATTTACGGTACCGAATGGATTTAATATGCCAGACTGTATTGGCATTTCAGAAATCACTTCATCCACGGAGCGTTGCACAACCGTGAATTTAATTTGACCATTAACTTCCATATATACACCTATTACATTGTTTCAATTTTCCAAACACAGCTTGAAAACTGCCCAGCATTCTTAGTGTGTTTCACCTCCCCGCTAAAATTATCTATTCAACACGAGCCAACCTCATACTTAAATAGCTCTTATCTTCCAGCATAACAACAGCATAAATTCCTTTTTGTGGATTATTTTTTAATGTTAAGTGACAAATTGCATTACCCTTATTCTCAACACAAGTGATATCAAATTTTTCAAACCAGTCACTTGTGAAATATTTTCTTATATCTTCTAGCTTTGAATCATGGAGCTTACAGCACTCGTGACTTGTAATATTTTCCCATTCTGGCTTCTTGCTATTTTTTCCTTCGAGAACCCACTTTCCAGCAGATTTTGATAATCGATAATATGTATCTGTTGGATTTTTTTCTTTGTCTAAAAACACGAATGTACCAGAATCACTATCTTGTAATCCCGCCGCTTGCACTGAACTAAAAAAACAAACATAAAATATACATATAATAATATACTTCATTACGACTCCAAGTTATCAAGAACCCACTAAATCGGGAGAAATTCAACTCAAACGACTACCCACACATACAGGGTGGAATACAAGAACAGGCATCTAAATATTACGCGAGCCTCAAACATCAGCCTTCATATCTACTATCGCTTGCTTACGATACTCTGTTGGTGTTACGCCGACATTGCGTTTGAAAAAGCGGTGGAAAGCAGACGGGCTATTAAAGCCCGATTTAAAAATTACTTCTAAAATAGTTTCATCCTTATATTCAGGCAACGCTAACAAACGTTTCGCTTCGACTACCCGATAACCATTAATAAATTCAAAAAAATTAGATTGATAATGTATTTTAAGCACGGCGGAAGTATCTCTGGGGCGCAAACCGATTTGTTCAGAAAATCTTTCTAAATTGATATTACTATCCAAAAATAATTTTTGTTCTTGTATACCTTTTTCTATTGCCTTTACTTTTAAGGCAAGCTTGGATTCAGGTATTGGCTTGCTTGGAACAATAGTGAGCGCCGGGCTCACCAGCTGACGTGTATTAATTAACCCAAAGGCAAACAGGCTATTGACCAGGATAACCATTAAGTAGTTATCAAAGATACCTAGCTTATCGCTAATAACAGGCCCTACAAAACCTTCCAACACATAGGACAGCAATGACCATAACCAATGCATGCAGTAGCCAAACAGAACGACATCTGCCAATTTTAAATCCAAAATTGAAATACTTGAATACACCTGCTTTAACATTTCACGCAATTTATATTCAATGTAAATACAGGCGATAACATAAATAACCGGCACCAACTTTACCATTGCCCACACAAAGGCAATGGCAAGTTTTTTATTCCCGGCAATTACCGTAGTTGGCTGCCAATCAACACTATTAATGTTAAAGATAAAAATGATACTGACCGTTATTAGAGATGGCACAAAATGAATTAAATTTTTCCAATGCCGCACCTGCACTTTTTCCGAAAGAGAACGCAAATAAAAATATAATGCGGGCCCTTCAAGCAACAAGCAAAAAATTAGTATGGAAATAACAATAGATGTTTGATTAATTAGCGCCGTTTTTAACTCAACGTTCCACACTACAACTGTAGCCGTTAAGTCGAATGCAATCAAAATTAAAAATAACGCTAAAATATTACGCGGTTGATCGCGCTTAGCAGGAAATACCTTTAAGGATATTGCCAATAGCAGGCACTCAAGTGATGTTAATAAAAACACCAAATCGTGAATATTGAGGAAATTTACTTTCATTATTATATTCTCACACGAAAATCACGTAGCACTAAAGAAGCTATGCTTAATTCAACATCACCCCATCTTAAAACAAGAACACCAAAACAAACTTTTAGATTATGTGAGCGTTAATTATGCCAATTTACCGAACAATTGATAAGAATAGCTCATTTTTTTCACCTTGACATTAGATCGCTTGCAACTGCCTTGCACTTGAGTAGAAACACCTCACAAATGCTATAACGTTGATATGGCGTTGAACTACTCCCTGATGTACTGCTCCATTGCTTGTGTACTGGTCTATTGATAGTCCTTTAAAACCCAATCAATGATACTTTTTACAAAAAATAATTATTTTCAATTCCATGAATCGCTAGCACATCAATACCCACCATACCTGCACTCGCAGCCGCCTGCAAACCAAGCTTTGCGTCTTCAAATACAACGCAATTGCTTGCAGTAACACCCAGCAACTCTGCGCATCGCAAAAAGGTATCCGGTGCAGGTTTAGGATTCTGCACTTGATCAGCTCCGACAACAGCGTTGATATAGATATCCAAACCACATAATTTTAAAATCGCTTTTGCCTCTGCAGTGTTAGCACCCGTACCTATCGCCATAGGCTTTTTGCCGTGGTATTTTTTTGCGACTTCGATTAAAGCTGTAGGCTTCACATATTCATGCAGATGCTCACGCACAATTTTTTCTTTTACGTGATTCATCTCATCGAGTGAAGCAGCAACGTTGCAGTTAAATTTTTCAATTAAAATTGCAATGGTACCCTTAGTTGGCACTCCCGCCAATGAACGCATTAACGGCCGATCAAGCGGGATTCCGTATTTTTCTAACATAATACTCCATGCGTACTCGTGTAGCTGGCCGCTGTCAACGAGGGTACCGTCCATGTCGAAAATTAACGCCTCAAACTGCTCGTACATAAAATTTTCTCATTAAAACTCAGTGTCACTTTTATAGCGCCGCTTTATTCATTAGCGCTGCACTAACCACGCATTGCCAAGCTGGCCTTAGCTCGCACAACGGCAGCCTTAACTTGTAGCGGAGCAGTACCACCAATGTGGTTACGCGCAGCGACTGAACCTTCCAGCGTTAATACGGCGAATACGTCTTGTGCGATAACATTAGAAAAAACTTGTAACTCAGCCAAGCTCATTTCCGATAAATCTTTACCTGTTTGCACGCCGTAGGCAACAGACTTCCCTACCACTTCGTGGGCATCGCGAAAAGGTACGCCGCGACGCACGAGGTAATCCGCCAAATCAGTGGCAGTGGAAAAACCGCGTTTGGCAGCCTCATACATTTTTTCTTTACGCGGCTGAATTGCGGGAATCATATCCGCAAATGCACGCAAACAATCTTTCACGGTATCAATCGCATCAAACACCGGCTCTTTATCTTCCTGATTGTCTTTGTTGTAGGCCAAAGGCTGCGATTTCATCAAGGTTAACAAGGCGGTTAGGTGGCCGTACACACGCCCAGTTTTACCGCGCACCAGCTCAGGCACGTCAGGGTTTTTCTTTTGTGGCATGATCGACGAGCCAGTACAAAAGCGGTCCGGCAGATCGATAAAACTAAATTGCGATGAGGTCCACAACACTAGCTCTTCGCTCGCACGCGACAAATGCATCATTAACACACTCGCAAAGGCGCAAAACTCAATGGCAAAATCACGGTCGCTTACCGAATCCAGCGAATTTTCTGTTGGTGCATCGAAGCCCAATAGCTGCGCAGTGTAAGCACGATCGATAGGATAAGTGGTGCCCGCCAAGGCTGCGGAACCCAATGGCGACTGATTCATACGCTTACGACAATCCATTAAACGGCTGTAATCGCGCTGCAACATTTCAAACCAGGCCAACAAGTGATGACCAAAGGTTACCGGTTGTGCGGTCTGCAGATGCGTAAAACCGGGCATGATGGTCTCTGCTTCGCGCTCAGCCACCAACAGCAAACCTTGCTGCAAGCGTGTAAGTTCTTTGGCGATAGCATCGACTTCGTCGCGCAAATAGAGACGAATGTCGGTGGCAACTTGATCATTGCGCGAACGTCCGGTATGAAGTTTCTTACCGGTGACTCCAATCCGCTGAGTGAGCACAGCTTCAATATTCATGTGCACATCTTCGAGGCTGATCGACCAGGTGAATTTACCAGCTACAATTTCAGCACGAATTTGTTCCAGGCCAGTAATAATCTGATCGCGCTCGGCCTCGGTTAATACCCCCACTTTGGCAAGCATAGTGGCATGCGCTATGGAGCCATTGATGTCGTGATGATAGAGGCGATAATCGAAGCCGATAGACGCCGTAAACCGCTCGACAAAGGCATCAGTCGCTTCGCTAAAGCGGCCGCCCCAGGGTTTGATAGGCTGATCGTTTTGACTCATGAGATGGGTTCCTGTGCATTGTATTTGTAAGTTGTTTTGTTAATGCCTGCTGCGC
>JAYTSJ010000068.1:0-34841 GCA_043745725.1 Gammaproteobacteria bacterium
GTGATTCAAAAGCCAAAATTACTCATGCAATGCAACGCGCCGCGATCGATATGGGCTGGATACCCTTAGCGGATGACATCATCCACAATATTATTGGGCTCGGCTTACCTGAAGCAATTTTGCATTTATATCCTGCAGTAAGCGATATCGCGCGGGCACAATTACGCGATAGATATGTGGTTAATTTTTTATATTTAGATGATCAAAAAGCATCGGATTTATTTCCTTTTGTTAAAGAAACTCTTTCGATGTTGCGCAGCCAAGGCCACTTGCTAACAATTGCTACCGGCAAAAGTCGCAGGGGATTGGACAGGATTTTAACTACATTGGGCATGAATGATTATTTTGATGCAACGCGCTGTGCGGATGAAACTGCATCTAAACCCAGCCCCCTTATGCTTGAGGAATTACTGCAACAATTTAACTGGTCAGCAACTGATGGTAATGATTGGTGATACTGAATACGATATGGAAATGGCACGTAATATAAATATGCCAAGAATTGCCGTGAGTTATGGCGCACATCATGCCGACCGACTTCGCCCCTATAACCCCGAGCTATGTGTCGATAGTATTGATGAGATTCTACATTGGCATCGTATTTGTTAGATTTGATGATCTTGATGCAAGAGGATCTATCCCTTCATTAGCTAACATGCTTACCAAGCGTATCAAGGGTAAGCCCACCAACGAGTTAGGGTCATCGCCGCTGAGCTTGGTAAACAGGCTTATCCCCAAACCTTCTGCTTTAAAGCTACCTGCACAGTCATAAGGTTTTTCAAGTATTAAGTAATTGTGAATTTGCTCGTCGCTTAATGCCCGAAAGTGAACACAAAAATCGTCAACGGCAATTTGCATGTCGCCTGTTTGAGTATTCAATAGGCACAATCCAGTTTTAAATATCACGCAGTGGCCACTTGAGGCGCGCAATTGCGCAAAGGCACGCTCATGAGTATGTGGCTTGTTCAGAATCAGATTACCCAAGACCGCCACTTGATCCGAACCTATGATGAGTTTGCTGGGGTGAGCAGCGGACAAAGCTTGCGCTTTCATCTGAGATAATCGTCGTACCAAGCCTTCTGCATCTTCATTTGCGATTGCTGATTCATCAATATTGGGTGATGCCCATTCAAATTCCAGACCTAATTTAGCGAGAATGGCGCGACGATAGCTAGAGCTGGAAGCCAGCAAAATAGGAAGCATTAGAGGGTTGCCTTCATCAAAAACCATAAATAGGGGGTCAATTTTACCCTCAAGCCACTAAATAGCGCTATTAACATCGTTTTTCTTTGACAGACGCAGGGCAGATCCCTATTCTTGCGCGCTTATGTTTAAGACCACTTTACAGAACCTACTGCCTCGGCAGGGAGACCCGCGAAAATTTGCCCAACAAGGCATATCGCTGCAAGGGTTGGTACCTATAGCATCCTTGTCAAGAATGGTTGATGCCATAGAAGAGTCCGCTGGAGAAATTCAGGTAGACTTGGTATTTGGTTTAAGTGAAGAAAAGAAAAAAATCGTTACTGGGTATGCAAAAGCTAATGTATCGTTGATTTGTCAGCGGTGTTTAAGTCCAGTAACGGTATTGGTTGAAAGCAATATTTCTCTAGGTATCGTTTGGGATGAAGAGCACGCTTTGGCATTGCCTGAGTATCTTGATCTCTGGATAGTGGGCGAGGGCGCAGCAGATCTCTACGAGATGATCGAAGAAGAAATGTTGTTGAGCTTACCTGCAGTTGCTTATCACCAGGAGCCATGCATTGACAGCAAGCTCTTCGTTAGCGGCAAACCTGTTGAAGTAAAGCAAGAAAAAAATCCATTTCAGGTGTTGGAGCAACTTAAGAGCTCGCCGAAATAAAATTTATTGCTAAGTTGCCATTCATTGTGGGCAACAAAAAATTAGCAATAAATAAAGAGGCGCCTCGGTTCCGGCGAGTAGGTAAAATCAGTAAATAGGAGCCAATCATGGCCGTACAACAAAACAAAAAATCTCGTTCAAAACGCGACATGCGTCGTTCACATGATGCATTGACAGGCCCAACTTTGTCAGTTGATGCAACCAGCGGTGAAAAGCATCTGCGTCACCATGTTACTGCTGACGGTTTTTATCGCGGCCGTAAAGTGATCGATAAGGGCAGCAACGAGTAATTTCTCAACAAGACGATGACATCTTGTCAGCGAGAATTCGAATAGCGGTAGACGCTATGAGCGGGGACTTAGGTCCCCGCGTTGCTATGGCGGCCGCACAAAAATTTATAGCCACTTTTGATGATGTTGATTTATTGCTCGTGGGCGATGAACAACAACTGCGCTCTTTAGCTCCCACCAAAAAAACATTTTCTCCTGGTAGAATTACTTATATTCATGCCTCTGAAATAGTGACAATGGATGATGATCCGTTGGCGGCATTACGTCACAAACAAAACTCATCCATGTGGTGTACTGTTGAAAGCCTCAAAAATAATCTTGCCGATGCTTGTGTTAGTGCAGGCAATACTGGTGCGTTATTAGCAATAAGCAAACATTTATTAAAAACATTTCCAGGCATTGAGCGTCCTGCTATATGCAAAGCTATGCCAACAGAAAAAAATGTAACTTATTTTTTAGATCTCGGCGCCAATATTAATTGCAGCGCAGAGCAGTTGCATCAATTTGCACTCATGGGAAGTGTGCTGGCTTTGTCAACTATCGTTATGCCACGGATTGCATTGTTAAATATTGGCACTGAAAACGTCAAAGGGACAGATGTTATTCAAGTCGCGAAAACTTTATTGCAAAATGATCCGCGTTTAAACTATTGTGGTTTTGTAGAAGCTGATTCGTTATTCTCGGGCGATGCAGATGTCATTGTTTGCGATGGTTTTCATGGTAATATCGCACTCAAAGCAAGCGAAGGTACTGCGAATTTTATTTCCCAAAAAATTCATCGTACATTCAACAAAAATTGGATTCATAAATTAATTAGTGTAATAATTTGGCCACTGTTAAAACAGTTACGCACAGAGTTAGATCCGGCCATGTATAATGGCGCAAGTTTTTTAGGGTTACAAAAAACTGTCGTAAAAAGTCACGGGAATGCAAATCACAAAGCTTTTATGCAAGCATTAATCGTCGCGCGCGAGCAAGTTATTCAAAAAATACCTGCGCGAATTCAACAACAATTTCTAGTTAAACCATCTCTTTAATCACAGCAAATAGAAAATTTTATGACTCAACAAAATCTTGCTTTTGTATTTCCAGGTCAAGGCTCACAAAAAATTGGAATGCTGAATGACTTGGCCAGCGAATACTCTATAGTGAAAAAAACATTTGCTGAAGCTTCGCAAATATTGGGCTACGATCTGTGGGATCTTGTCCAATGCGGTACGCAAGAAGATATTAATTTAACCGAGCGTACGCAGCCGTTATTGTTAACGGCTAGTTTTGCGGTATGGCGCGTTTGGCAAGAAAAAAATGGCCCTCAGCCCGCATTCATGGCTGGTCATAGTTTGGGCGAGTGGTCAGCATTAGTTTGTGCTGGTATTGTTTCTTTTACCGATGCGGTAAAACTCGTTCAGCAACGCGGTAAATTTATGCAAGAAGCTGTGCCTGCGGGCCAGGGGGCGATGGCGGCGATTATAGGTTTAGATGATGCATTAATTATTGATGCATGTAAAAAAGCTGAACAAGGCGAAGTGGTTGCTGCGGTAAATTTTAATTCACCGGGACAAGTGGTAATTGCAGGAACTGCAGCATCAGTTGAGCGCGCAAGCCTGCTCTGTAAAGAGGCTGGAGCTAAGCGCGCGCTGCCCTTGCCGGTAAGTGCACCGTTTCATACTTCTTTAATGCGCCCTGCAGCAGATAGATTGGCAGAGCAAATTGCAGCTACAACATTTAACACTCCCGTAATTCCCGTAGTGCACAATGTAACTGCAAAAATTGAAATGAATCCCGAAAAAATTAAAACACTTATGATTGAGCAAATTTACAATGCAGTGCGCTGGGTTGACTGTGTGAATACTCTTAGTCAAAATAACATTACTATTACTGTTGAATGCGGTCCAGGTAAAATATTGTCAGGATTAAACAAACGTATTAATTCTGTATTGACTCCATTATCTATTGAAAAACCGGAAGAAATAATAAATGTTTTAGCTGGCGTTCAATAATTATTAAATTATTTTTAATGAAATTTTTTCAACAAGAGAAAATCAACATGAGTATCAATGATAAAGTTGCTTTAGTTACAGGTGCAAGCCGTGGCATAGGCGCTTCGATCGCAGAACAGCTAGGTAAAGTCGGTGCAATTGTTATTGGAACGGCAACCACTGAGTCTGGAGCAGAAAAAATTTCTGCTCGTTTTGCTGAGCAAGGTATTCGCGGCGCGGGTAAAGTATTAAATGTGACTGATGCTGACTCAGTAGCTGCTTTATTAAAAAGTGTAACAGAAGAATTTGGCGCTCCAGCAATTTTGGTAAACAATGCCGGCATTACTAAAGATAATTTATTAATGCGAATGAGCGACGATGAATGGTTTGATGTTGTCAATACTAACTTAAGTGCAGTTTTTCGTTTAAGTAAAGGCGTGTTACGCGGAATGATGAAAGCGCGTTGGGGTAGAATTATTAATATTAGTTCGGTTGTGGGTGCGATGGGCAACCCAGGCCAATCTAACTATGCGGCAACTAAGGCTGGCGTTGCGGGCTTTGCGCGTTCGTTAGCTGCCGAGGTGGGTTCTCGTGGCATTACAGTGAACACTGTTGCGCCAGGCTTCATTGACACAGACATGACCAAGGTGCTGCCAGACGAACAAAAACAATTACTTTTATCGCGAATTCCTTTGGGGCGTTTAGGTGCGCCAGAAGAAATTGCTGCGGTTGTTGTTTTTCTAGCCAGCGATGCCGGTGGCTACATCAGTGGCGAGACAATACATGTAAATGGCGGCATGTATATGGCTTAATTTTCTTCTCTAACTCTATGTTTTTAAAAGAATTTGAAGGTAAGAGTTATTTTTTTTTGTCGAGTACGTTACAACTTGGTCAAATAGATGTAAAATGCGCGTCGATTTTGACCGAAACATAATAGCTGATTAAATCCCAGCTCAACTAAATCTGACGGTTTTGTCTTTAACATATTAGGAGTTACATAACATCATGAGTAGCATTGAAGAACGCGTAAAAAAGATCGTAGCTGAACAATTGGGCGTGAAAGAAGATGAAGTGAAAAACGAAGCTTCTTTCGTAGAAGATCTAGGCGCTGATTCTCTGGATACCGTAGAGTTAGTAATGGCTCTTGAAGAAGAATTCGAAACTGAAATTCCAGACGAAGAAGCTGAAAAAATCACTACCGTTCAATTGGCTATTGATTATATTAATTCTAATCAAGCATAGTTTTTACACTAGTTGATTACCTAGCTTCTCAAAAAGCCGTATTATTGCGAAATAATACGGCTTTTTTTTTTAAATAATACTGTTTTCAAAGCACCATTTTTAACCACTGCAATTTTTCTTTTATTGTTGTTCGCATCACAAGAATATCTGTGGTTTTAGTTTTCATCTTAGGAGTTATCACTACGTGTCACGCAGAAGAGTTGTTGTTACTGGTCTTGGCATGATCAGCCCCCTAGGTAATACGGTTGCTGAAACATGGCATGGTATTGTGAACGGCAAAAGCGGCATCGCCACAATCGCTCACTTTGATGCTTCAGCGTTTACAACTCACTTTAGTGCCTCAGTAAAAAACCTGGTGGTTGAGGATTACTTCCCGAGTAAAGAAGCGCGCAAAATGGATCCGTTTATTCAATACGGAATGGTTGCTGGCATCCAAGCTATTCGCGATTCAGGGCTAGTGGTTACAGAGGCTAATGCGAGCCGCATTGGGGTTTCTATAGGTTCAGGTATTGGTGGTATAGGCACCATTGAGGAAAGCACTAAGACTCTTGATGAAAAGGGCCCGCGCCGCATTTCTCCCTTCTTTGTACCTAGCGCTATTACCAATATGATTTCTGGCAACCTTTCGATTATGCATAATCTTCGCGGGCCCAATATTGCGATTACCACTGCCTGTACAACTGGAACTCACAGCATTGGTTTTGCTGCGCGCATGATTCAATACGGCGACGCTGATGTGATGGTTGCGGGTGGTGCTGAAATGGCAACGACTCCACTTGGATTGGGAGGCTTTGCGGCGGCGCGAGCACTATCTACTCGAAATGATAACCCAACCGCGGCTAGTCGCCCCTGGGATAAAGATCGCGATGGTTTTGTACTGGGCGATGGTGCTGGCGTAATCGTGCTTGAAGAATACGAGCATGCTAAAGCTCGCGGCGCAAACATTTATGCCGAGCTCATTGGTTTTGGCATGAGTGGGGACGCTTACCATATGACTTCACCACCCGAAAATGGTGCAGGTGCAGCGGCCTCCATGCAAAATGCAATAAAAGATGCACAAATTCCGGTGTCAGCGATTCAATATATTAATGCTCACGGAACCTCTACACTTGCCGGTGACAAAGCAGAATGTCAGGCGCTTAAATCTGTTTTAGGTACAGCAATTGAGCATGTAGCGGTAAGTTCTACTAAATCAATGATTGGCCATTTATTAGGTGCTGCGGGAGCAGTTGAAGCAATTTTTAGTATTTTGGCAATTCGTGATCAAGTTGCACCGCCAACTATTAATCTGGACAATCCGGATGAGGGCTGTGATATTAATCTTGTGCCACATATAGCACAGGAGCGAAAAATTGACGCGGTGCTTTCCAATTCATTTGGTTTTGGTGGAACTAACGGATCATTAATTTTTAGAAAAATTTAATGACTTCGCGTAAATTGTAGAAATAAAAAAACGCCGGACATTTGTTCGGCGTTTTCATATAAAGCCCGGAGCGCACATAACTATTTAAAGGAATAGTCAGCACTTTAAAGGAAAGTCAGCACTTTCGTATAAAGACTGCTTTACTTAAGCTTACTTCATGAGTAGTTTACTTTATAAAAGGTTTGCCTCATTAAAGGATAACTATGCAACACAAGCTCCCCGCAATTGCCATCAATGGTGTTATAGATAAGCAGGTATCGCCCTTAGACCGGGGGTTTACTTATGGCGATGGTTTGTTTGAAACTTGTCGGATGATGAACGCAAAAATTCCGTTATGGAATTTACATGCAGAGCGCTTAATAGCCAGCTGCGAAAAATTATTTATTCCGATAACTCTTACTCTAATTCAAGATTATCTTGCGCAATTAATTGCACAAATTTCGCCGCAAGATTTAGCTACAGCTGTTGTGAAAATCATTGTCACACGCGGGCAGGGTGGCCGAGGTTATCGTCTACCAAATGACGTTAGTCCAACCATTTGCATTGGGATTTTTCCCGCGGCAAACTATCCCGAATCCAATTACAGCCAGGGTGTGTCAGTAAGAGTTTGTTCTCAGCGTTTAGGCTGTAATACTACACTTGCCGGCTTAAAGCACCTCAATCGTTTAGAGCACATTTTGGCGCGGGCAGAATGGAGTAATGAAACCTTTTCCGAAGGCTTGTTATTCGATGTAAATAATAATCTTATTGAAGCAACGCTAAGCAATATTTTTATTATCAAAAATGAAAACCTGTTGACTCCCGATTTAACAGAGGCCGGTGTTGCCGGTGTTATGCGCCGATTAATTATTGATGAACTGACACTAGAGCTAGGTTTAACCGTTAATATTCAAAAGTTATCCCACCAGGATTTATTGACTGCCGATGAAATTTTCCTGTGCAATAGTATTTTTGGTATCTGGCCCGTGGTGAAGGTATTTGATCAGAAAAATTATTTTTTCGCGCCAGGAAAAAATACGACGAATCTACAAAAATTACTCGCCAAGCGTTTATCATTACAAAATTAACTTAACTAGTGAGAATAATCATGCCTCTTAAGCGTAAGAAAAGCCGATTATTTAGATTGATGGTCACTGCAACATTCTTAAGTGCAGTATTTTTTTTGGCAAGCACTTGGAATAATTTCCAAAATTGGCTGGTAACCCCATTAGTGATTCCAGCAGACGGCTATCACTATGAACTTGAGACTGGTAAAACGATTTCCCATCTCACTCAAGATTTAGCCAATAAAAAAATACTTATGCATCCGCGTTGGTTAGGCTGGTACGCGCGCTACTATCACAAAGAAAAAATCCATTCAGGAGAATATTTTTTTAATGCGGATATTACTCCGTTACGCTTATTAGAAAAACTTAACAATGGCGAAGTTGTGTTACATCAGGTTACTTTGTTAGAGGGCTGGAATTTTCGCCAAATAATCTCTGCGCTTGATGGGCAGCCAGCACTAAGTCATCAACTTTCTCATAAAACTAGCACTGAACAATTAACGATTTTAAATTTACCCATATCGCATCCTGAGGGTTGGTTTTATCCAGATACCTACACTTTTTCCAAAGGCACTTCAGATGTTGAACTCTTAACGCAAGCCTATAAACGTATGCGCAAAACTTTGGATGAAATGTGGGCAACCAAAGCCGTTAATTTACCCTATACCAATGACTACCAAGCCTTGATAATGGCATCTATTGTTGAAAAAGAAACGGGTTCAGCGGGTGAGAGAGAACAAATTGCAGGGGTTTTCGTACGTCGCTTACAACAGGGAATACGACTGCAAACAGATCCCACAGTAATCTATGGGATGGGAGCCGACTACATTGGCAAAATAGGTAAGGATGATTTAATACGGCCAAGCCAATACAACACCTATGTCATTAATGGTTTGCCGCCAACCCCGATTGCAACGCCGGGTAAAGCATCACTCTATGCCGCCTTACACCCTGCAGCGGGCGATGCACTTTATTTTGTGGCCAAGGGGGACGGCACTTCAGAATTCTCCGCAACTTTAGCGGCACACCAACGTGCTGTTGTACGTTATCAACTGCAAAGACGTAGCGATTATCGCTCGCAACCAAAATAACTAATTACAAATAGCACGCTATCATCATGACAAGTGCCTCAGGCTTACATACAATAGCCCCACTTAAGTCATTTTGTTTTAACCTGGAAGCATTATTAGCATGACCGATCATCACGTTTCATCAGACTCAAATGCCACTGAAACTAAAAAGCCTTTACATTTTTTGCAACAGATCGTTCGTAAAGATGTAGAGCAGGGCGTTCATCAAAAAATTGCCACGCGTTTTCCGCCAGAACCGAATGGTTACTTGCATATCGGTCATGCAAAATCCATTTGCTTAAATTTTGGCCTGGCCGACGAGTTTGGTGGCACCTGCAATTTACGATTTGACGACACTAACCCGGAAAAAGAAAATGAAGAGTTCGTCAATTCCATCATGCAAGATGTGGAA
This sequence comes from Gammaproteobacteria bacterium, assembly GCA_043745725.1. GTDB lineage: Bacteria > Pseudomonadota > Gammaproteobacteria > Pseudomonadales > Cellvibrionaceae > Cellvibrio. Next base: position 9,321 of record JAYTSJ010000068.1, read on the forward strand.
TGGCTGGGTTTTAAATGGAATGGAAATGTTCGTTATACCTCAGATTATTTTGATCAGCTACATCAATGGGCGATTCACTTGATCGAGCAAGGTTTAGCATTTGTGTGCGATTTAAATGCCGATCAAATGCGAGAATATCGCGGTACGCTGATTGAGGCTGGTAAAAATAGTCCATTCCGCAACCGCAGTATTGCCGAAAATCTTGCGCTGTTTGAAAAAATGCGACTTGGTGAGTTTGCTGAAGGTGCCTGTTCGCTTCGCGCAAAAATTGATATGTCATCGCCCAATATTAATTTACGCGACCCGATTATTTATCGTATTAAAAAAGCACATCACCATCAAACTGGTGACAAGTGGTGTATTTATCCATCTTACGATTTCGCGCACGGGCAAAGTGATGCTATTGAAGGTATTACACATTCCATTTGTACCCTCGAATTCGAAGACCATAAACCACTTTATGATTGGTTTATTCAACATTTGCCTGTACCAGCGATACCGCGCCAATATGAATTTGCACGGTTGAATATAAATTACTCAGTAACGAGTAAGCGTAAATTAAAGCAGTTGGTCGATGAAAACCATGTAGATGGTTGGAATGATCCACGTATGCCAACTATTTCTGGTATGCGTCGTCGTGGCTATACTCCAGCCGCATTGCGTGATTTCTGCGAGCGTATTGGTGTGACACGGTCCGACGGTATTGTTGACGTGGGCGTTCTAGAATTTTGTGTACGCGATGACTTGGATAAAAATGCGCCGCGAGCAATGTGTGTTTTAAAACCGTTAAAAGTAACCTTAACAAATTATCCAACCGATAAAGTCGAAACCTTAACTGCACATAATCACCCTAATCGCGAAGAGTTAGGGGATCGTAGGGTACCATTCACGCAAACACTTTTTATTGAGCAAGAAGACTTTCGTGAAGAAGCCAATAAAAAATATAAACGTTTAGTGTTGGGTAAGCGTGTACGTTTACGTAACGCTTATGTCATTGAAGCGGATAGTGCAGTTAAAGATGAGCAAGGTAATATTATTGAAATAATTGCGCATATTATCGAAGGCACTTTAGGTAAAGATCCGGAAGATGGCATTAAAGCCAAGGGCGTTATTCATTGGGTATCAGCAACCCAAAATATAAATTGCGAAGTGCGTTTGTATGAGCGTTTATTTACAGATGAAGCACCAGATGCCGGCGGTAAAAATTTCCTGGATTGTATTAATCCCAGCAGCATGGAAATTTTACAAAACTGCAAGGCAGAGCTGAGTTTAGCTAGCGCACAAGTTACTGATCATTTTCAGTTTGAACGTCAAGGTTATTTCTGCCTGGATAGTAAATATAACTGTGCTGATAAACTGGTGTTTAACCGTACTATTGGCTTGAAAGATAGTTTTGCAAAAAATGATGATTAAGTATTTTTAATTCGCGTCGTATTTGGTTAGTAATATCTATATATTTTTTACGGAATAAAATCATGCTTCAAATTTACAATACGCTCACTCGGCAAAAAGAAATTTTTAAGCCTATTCGCGAGGGTAAAATTTCATTGTATGTGTGCGGTATTACTGTGTATGACTATTGCCATATTGGCCATGCGCGAGTGTTGGTAGCATTTGATGTAATTACACGTTTTTTACGCAGCCAGAGTTGGGATGTAAATTACGTTCGTAATATCACTGACATTGACGATAAAATTATTAATCGTGCAAAAGAAAATGGCGAAGAGTACACGCACTTGACTTCACGCTTCATTCAAGCCATGCATGAAGACGAGAAAAATTTGGAAATTAAACGTCCGGATATTGAACCGCGCGCGACAGCTTATATTCATGAAATCATTGATATGAGCAAAATACTTATTGAAAAAGGCCATGCTTACGCAGCAAACAATGGTGACGTTTATTATCGCGTAACCAGCTTTGCAGATTATGGCAAGCTGACCAATAAAAATGTCGATGAATTATTGTCTGGTGCACGTATTGAAGTGGATGAAATTAAAGAAGATCCGCGTGATTTCGTGCTCTGGAAGGCAGCTAAAGTAGGTGAGCCATCGTGGCAATCACCTTGGGGTAATGGTCGCCCTGGCTGGCATATTGAGTGTTCAGCTATGAGCAAAAAATGCTGTGGTGATACTTTTGATATTCACGGTGGCGGCCCGGATTTACCTTTTCCACACCACGAAAATGAAATTGCACAAAGCGAAGCGGCTAATGGTTGTAAGTATGTTAACTATTGGATGCACGCTGGCGCAGTACGCGTTGATGGCGAAAAAATGTCGAAATCACTCGGCAACTTTTTCACCATTCGCGATGTACTGGAAAAATATCATCCGGAAGTTGTGCGCTTTTTATTAGTCAGTAGCCACTATCGCAGTCCGATTAATTATTCAGAAGATAATTTAATTGAAGCACGCGCCGGACTTGAGCGTTTTTACGGTGCTCTGCGTGATTATGCTGATATCACACCACTTGCACTAGGTAACATGCAAGAAAGCAATTATTACAAAGCCTTTGTTGAAGCTATGAATGATGACTTTAACTCACGCGTTGCACTTGCAGGCATGTACGATTTAGTGCGCGATTTAAACAATGCTAAAAATGATACTGTGCTGGCTAAAAATCTTGCCGCACAATTAAAAGCATTCGGTTTGATTTTAGGTGTTTTACAAGAAAATCCTGAAGTGTTTTTACAGACTGGCAACAGCGATGCTATTAGTGCAGAAGAAATCGAAAATTTAATCACTGAACGTATTCAAGCGAAAGCTGATAAAAACTTTGCACGTGCAGATGAGATTCGTAAATCTTTATTAGTGCAAGGTGTTGTACTGGAAGATTCCAAGGTTGCAGGAACTCAGTGGCGTAGGGAATAAGTAAGAGTGTAGGTTGGGCTGCAAAGCCCAACATTTCGTCCTCGCAAATCAGCATAATGCAATTTTAAAACGAAAAAGCTATCGCACTTTTGTTTTTATGGTTTGTAATTAGATATTGACTACGTGAGGATCTTCTCATCAATCAAACCCTGTGTAAAATAATTTCCAGCACCAACTTACTGCCAAAATACGCCAGCATCAAAAATAAAAATCCTGCTAATGTCCAACGAATCGCTGTATTACCGCGCCAGCCCAATTTATATTTTCCTATCAGTAAAAATGCATACACACACCAGGCGGCAATCGAGAATACAGTTTTATGCACTAAGTGCTGCGCGAAAATATTTTCCAGAAAAATAAAACCAGTGACTATCGAGAGCGTTAATAGGATTTCGCCAACGAATACAAATTCAAATAATAATGCCTCCATGGTTTGCAAAGGTGGCAAATAACGCAGGCTGTGCAACCCCGCCTTAGTTTTTAATTGTCGATTTTGATAGGCCAGGAGCAATGCCTGTAAAGTCGCAATAGTTAATAAACTGTATGCAAGAATGGATAACACTACATGACAGGCGAGTTTATAATTGAGCTGTATAATGGAGCTGTGGCTATGGCTAAGGAATGCCGCAATGACAGCAAGAGCAGAGAGTGGAAGTAAAAAAATAAATACATTGTGCAGCGGTTTTTTAAAGCTGCTGAGTAATACGACGCTGTTGATTACCCATAAAATAAGTGAAGAAACAGCAAAAAAGCTTAGCTGAATACCTTCAGGTTTAACGCTAATACCGTAAATGCCCACTGCATGAAAGCATAAAGTTAGTGCTATGGCGCGTAATAATACGTTAATGCTTGGTGCGGCTTGTTGGATAACCTGAGTTGCCAGATAGACACCCAAGGCTGCATAGAGGAGTGCGGCGATGATATTGGCAATGATGAAAATCATATTATGCTTGGCTCTGCAAAAAAGGACTAAATGATAAGTGGGTGCAGCAAATGATAGTTGAACTCAATTGGAAGTTTGTCATAAGGCCTCGGCAAATGCTATTACTCGCTAGTATTTCGTTTGCCTTGAGTTTGTCGCTAAGCTATTTTTGCGGTTATAATCGCGACCATTTTTGCAGATCATCCCCTTATTAATTTTCCAGTAGTTGATTGAGATAAGTTATGTTTGAAAATCTAACGGACCGTTTATCCCACACACTCCGCAGCATTACCGGCAAAGCTCGCCTGAGTGAAGACAATATCAAAGATGCTTTGCGTGATGTGCGAAAAGCGCTGCTTGAGGCGGATGTTGCATTACCCGTCGTGAAACTATTCATCGACCAGGTACGTAGCCGTGCGCTTGGTCAACAAATCAGCAAAGCGCTTAACCCAGGCCAACAGTTTATTAAAATTGTGGAAAAAGAACTGGTTGAAATGATGGGGCAGGCCAACGAAAGCCTAAACCTTGCACAACAGCCACCGGCAATTGTACTAATGGCGGGCTTGCAAGGAGCAGGTAAAACCACTTCAGTTGCCAAACTGGCAAAATTTTTAAAAGAGCGCGAGAAGAAAAAAGTCCTCGTCGTTAGTGTTGATATTTATCGCCCCGCAGCAATTCAACAATTGCAAACATTGGCTGCGGAAGTTGGCGCGGAATTTTTCCCTTCGACCACCGAACAAAAACCAGTTGATATCGCCCGCGCTGCTATCGACCATGCCAAACGCCAATTCTTTGATGTAGTTATTGTGGATACTGCTGGTCGTTTGCATATCGACAATGAGTTGATGACTGAAATTCAGGATCTACATGCAGCCATTAAGCCAGTGGAAACCCTCTTTGTAATTGATGCCATGATCGGCCAGGATGCGGTGAATACTGCGAAAGCTTTTAATGATGCGTTACCACTCACTGGCGTAATCCTCACCAAAGCTGATGGCGATGCGCGCGGTGGTGCTGCGCTATCTGTCCGCCACATTACGGGCAAACCAATTAAATTCCTGGGTATGGGCGAGAAAGTGGATGCGCTTGAGCCCTTTCATCCAGATCGTATTGCATCACGTATTCTCGGCATGGGCGATATACTGTCACTGATCGAGCAAGTTGAGCGCACTATCGATAAAGAAAAAGCCGACAAGCTGATTAAGAAAGTTAACAAAGGCCAAAAGTTTGATCTCGAAGATTTACGTGATCAGCTGCAACAAATGCACAACATGGGCGGTTTAACTTCCATGCTCGATAAGTTACCGGGCATGGGGAATATGGCGCAAATGGCGCAATCCTCCAATATGAATAAACAATTCAAAACGATGGAAGCTATTATTAGCTCCATGACGCCAGGCGAACGTCGCAATCCCGATGACCTTAGTAGCTCACGTAAACGCCGCATTACACTCGGCTCAGGTACGCAAATTCAGGATCTAAACCGTTTGTTAAAGCAACACAAACAAATGGCAAAAATGATGGGAAAAATGAAAGGTGGTGGTATGGCTAAAATGATGCGCGGTATCGGCGGTGCTTTACCTGGCGGAATGGGCGGTATGCCTCCTGGTGGAATGCCACCACGACATTAAAATATTTCAAGCCCACCATCAGCGCTAATCATGCTGGTGGTGGTGTATTTTTCTTCGCAGATTTAATGATAATTTCGTAGTGTTTGATGATTGCTTCTGTTGCGCCTAGCGTAATGCCAAATCGGAAAATTCAATCCCTTCCCAACCGAAGCGCATAAAATTGCGAATATTTTGATGATCAGTGGCATCCGGATTTTCCTGTACATCAATCCGATAGTAATCGCCAAAACATCGCAGTGTTTGCTCTTTTGTCAGATTGTGTAATTGTGCAAAAGAAAATAATTTGCACGATCCAGAATTTTGACCTGCCTCATTTTGCAATTCCCCATTACGAAATGCCGTTGCTGTAAATGTGTAATTTGTATCTATAACCGCAATGGTATCCGCAAATTTAATATGACCTGGGTTGTTTATTAATGTGCTTAAAAATTCGTTTACTTGCATAACAATCTCATTTTGTAAAAATAATAAGGCAGCATTTTAACGTTTAAATCCACAGCAAGCCATGATTTAGATATTTTCTGAGGCTGAGTTTAAGGTAGCTGTTTAAGGTAGCTATAAGCGTTAATGTGAGTTATGTTTAAGGAATGCAATTTGATGTGGGTAGATTACTATGATGATGAAAAAGCGTCCTATTTATATCCCGTTTGCCGGCCCGGCCCTACTTGAATCACCACTGTTAAACAAAGGTAGTGCTTTCAGTGAGCGTGAGCGCCAACAATTTAATTTAGAAGGATTACTTCCTTATAAAATAGAAACCATAGCGGAACAAAAAGCGCGCGCCTATCAACAACTCTGTGCATTCCAAACGGACATCGATAAACATATTTATTTGCGTAATATGTTGGATACCAACGAAACCTTGTATTTCCGTTTGGTCGTCGATCATCTGGAAGAAATAATGCCGCTCATTTATACCCCAACCGTGGGGCTTGCCTGCCAGCAATTTTCCAAAATGTATCGCCGCAAACGCGGTTTATATATTGCGTATCCAGATCGCGATCGCGTCGATGAAATGCTGCAAAATGCGACTAAACAAAATGTGAAAGTGATTGTAGTTACAGACGGAGAACGCATTTTAGGTTTGGGCGATCAGGGTATTGGTGGTATGGGTATTCCTATTGGCAAGCTTGCACTTTATACCGCATGTGGGGGCATTAGCCCTGCATACGTTTTACCGGTGATGCTCGATGTGGGAACTAATAATGAATCTCTTCTTAACGACCCAATGTATATGGGTTGGAAGCATCCACGTATTACGGGTGAAGATTATTACGCGTTTGTCGACGAGTTTATTCAAGGTGTAAAATTGCGTTGGCCTAAAGCCCTACTGCAATTCGAAGATTTTGCACAAGACCATGCAACGCCGTTGTTAAATCGTTATCGCAATCAACTTTGTTGTTTTAACGATGATATTCAAGGCACCGCATCAGTAACGCTCGGCACACTTTTGGCTGCTTGTACTGCTAAAGGTGAACGCTTGCGCGATCAGAGAATTATGTTTGCTGGTGCAGGCTCTGCCGGAACAGGAATTGCCGAGCATTTGGTACGCCAAATGATAGATGAAGGTTTAACCGATGCTGAAGCTCATAGCCGAATCTTTCTTGTTAGTAAGGATGGACTATTGCAAACGAGTTCTAAAGATCTATTCGACTTTCAGAAACCTTTGTGTATACCCGATGCCGTTGTAGCGCAATGGACCTTAACGCACAGTAAAATGGAAGCTGTTATTAATTTGCTTGATGTCGTTGTGAATGCTAAGCCGACAGTATTAATTGGTGTTTCCGGGCAGGCAGGATTGTTTACCAAGAAAATTATTGAAGCCGTGCAGAGTTATTGTGAATATCCTATTGTATTACCGTTATCCAACCCCACATCTCAGACAGAGGCGCAGCCGGTAGATTTGTTGCGTTGGACTTCGGGCAAAGCGCTCATAGCAACAGGCAGTCCATTCGCACCAGTAGATATGGGTAGTCGCCACTTTGAGATTGCTCAATGTAATAATAGTTATATATTTCCGGGGTTGGGCTTAGGGGTAATTTCCGCAAAAGCTAGATATATAACAGATGCAATGATGATGGCAGCGAGCCGTGCTTTAGCGGGGGCTTCTCCGATAGTCAAAGAAGGTAAGGGCGCTTTATTGCCGCCTTTACAACAGATTCGCGAAGTCAGTAAAATTATCGCATTAGCGGTATTTAAGCAGGCTATTATTGATGGTGTGGCTATGCCAGTACCAGATGAGTTGATGGTTGAAAAAATAGAGGCAAACTTTTGGCAACCTGAATATCGCGACTATCGGCGGACATCTTTTTAAAAATATGGTACTACTTTTTGTTATGATGATTTAGGCACTGCTGTTGCAAATCTGGGTCTACCTATCATAATGTTTATATGTTGTTGATTTTTGTTAATAAAAATTCTAACTATAATGAGAAAGAATAGGTTATTGCTATTACTATGGCGCCAATATCGCTTTATACTTTCGACCCTGTGAGCGTTGTAAGTAAATTGTGTAATCCGCTCTATGTTCGCACTTGTAATGTTTAGATTTAATGAATTTGTTGTAGCGCAAAGAGTAAACAAAGAATGTAAGTGTGGGTGTGTAGTCAAGACTTTAGTGATCATTTGTTTAATGAAAACCAGACGACTGAACAGCTACCTGCTATAATCCAAAACGTGATTTAAATGAAATATGCGCCACCTTCACTATCGTTTTTAAGGCAACTAATGCAGAATAGACATTGCGTAGTTGTTAGCTTTAAAAAAGTTAAGTGATTGTTTAACGAGTTGTGTGAATAATTAGCTGGTTGCTTGAATAAATTGTAAGCTAGGTCAAAATTGACTAGGTACTGTATAATTCATTTAACTGTATTGAGTCCTGAACACATTTTCCTTTGTGAGCAGAACATTAGATGTGCTTTCTTTTGAGGTGGCACGTGATCTTTAACTGTATATCTTATCGAGATGTTCAAAAAAGGACTGCATGATGGATTTTTCTTCTGCACAGAAATATTTATTAAGTAAAAACCGATCGGTGCAAACCTTTCCTGTGGATCCGAATGTCGGGGTTTACAAAGTTTGCCATAAAATGTTCGCAACGCTCACATCGGGTGTGGCTTTCGCACGCATTAATTTAAAGTGTGACCCTGAACTTGCATTGGAATTGCGTGCACAATATGACGCTATCCAGCCTGGTTACCAGATGAACAAAAAGCATTGGAACACCGTTATTTTTGATGATAGCGTTCCTGATGAAGAAATTTATGACATGATCGATCATTCGTATAATTTAATCGTCAGTAACTTACCTGATGCTGAGCGCGAACAACTGCTAAAAAATGCCTGATTTTTCGCTTACTTCTCTACCATCTAACGCTGCCACCCACCTCGATGTGGGGGCACGGCTAAAAATAATACGCGAACAAAATGGTTTGTCACAAAGGGAACTGGCAAAAAGATCAAGTGTTCCTCACAGTAGTATTTCTATGATAGAGCAGGGGCAAAATAGCCCTTCAATCAATTCTCTTGAAAAAATTCTTAGTGGCATCCCAATGACTTTGGCGCAATTTTTTGTTTTCGATCCTGATTATTCAAGCCAAATTGTTTATCGTTCCGGCGAGCTGACTATTAACCAGGAACAAGTGCCTGGCATAATTATCCACAAGATCCCGCATAAAAATCCCGCACTGAAATTGCAGTTTCAAAAAATTGTTTTAAGTGCAGGTGCTGATACAGGCGCCACTCCTTTAATATCAAGTCTACATCTCAGTGGCTTTATTATTTCCGGCCAGCTTGAACTAACCGCTAATATGCAAGTTTCCAGCTTAAAATCGGATGATGCATTCACTCTTTCTGCTAAGCATGCATATCGTTTACGTAACTTATCCATTAACGAAAACTGTGTTTTACTTGTTTGTGAAGCTTAACTAAATCCCGCATCACTTTTTTAGCCAACCTCTCTCTTAGCCTGCTACACTTATCCTGGAATTTTACTCAAATCTCTAAGAGAAATTGCTTATGTTTCAAGGAAAAACACTATCCCTAGTTAAACATGCCAACACAGTTGTCGAATTAATTTTTGATCTGCAAGGCGAATCGGTCAATAAATTTAATCTGCTGGCAGTTGCTGAATTAGAGCAAGCTTTGGGTTTGCTTGAACAAACAAAAGGCATTAACGGCTTACTGGTCACAAGCGCTAAAGAAGTGTTTATTGTGGGCGCAGATGTGATGGAGTTCGGCGCTGTTTTCGCGGCCGGCCCAGAGCAAATAATTGGCCACCTCGCCAACAATAATCGTAACAATTGTCGCTTGGAAGACTTACCTTTCCCAACAGTTGTTGCTATTAATGGAATCGCTTTAGGCGGTGGTCTGGAGTTTTGTTTGGCCTGTGATTACCGTATTGCTAGCACAAGCGCTACCAAAATCGGCTTACCCGAAACCAAACTAGGCATTATCCCTGGTTGGGGTGGAACAGTACGGCTACCTCGAGTAGCGGGATTGGATACTGCAGTTGAATGGATCGCTGCAGGCAAAGAAAATACTGCTGAACAAGCGCTGGCCGCACATGTGGTTGATGCAGTTGTAGAACCAGCAAAGCTGCGTGAAGCTGCACTTTTCACTCTGAATGAAGCTATAAAAGGTAAATTTAATTACCAGGCTCGCCGTGCTCAGAAAAAAGCACCTCTGCAGCTCAATATTATGGAGTCAATGCTGGCATTTGAAACTTCAAAAGCCTTTGTTGGAGCTCAAGCAGGGCGCAATTATCCCGCCCCGGTAACAGCCATCAAAGCTATGCAAAAAGCCGCTGATAAAGGCCGCGACGAAGCATTACAAATTGAAGCCGAAGCTTTTGCTAAAATGGCGCAAACACCTGCAGCTCAGTCGTTGGTCGGACTTTTTATCAGTGAACAATTGCTGAGTAAAAAAGCTAAAGGTTGGGAGAAAAAAGCCGACAAAAAAATCGCTCGCGCAGCGGTGTTAGGCGCGGGAATTATGGGTGGAGGTATAGCCTATCAATCAGCATCGCGAGGCGTCCCTATTAAAATGAAAGACATTGCACAAAAGGGTATAGATTTAGGCTTATCAGAAGCCAATAAATTACTGAGTAAGCGTGTAGAGCGCAAAAAAATGACTGCTAGTGAAATGGGCGATGTACTTAATCGCATTGAACCTGCGCTCACTTATGATGGCTTTGACCAAATTGATATTGTGGTAGAAGCCGTTGTTGAAAATCCTAAAGTAAAACGTAGTGTTCTCGCTGAAGCAGAAACTAAAGTCAGTGCAGACACCGTGATCGCATCCAACACTTCTACGATTTCGATTACTTATCTTGCAGAAGCTTTACAGCGCCCGGAAAATTTTTGCGGAATGCACTTTTTTAATCCGGTTCATATGATGCCGCTGGTAGAAGTTATTCGCGGGATTAAAACGTCGGACAACGCAATTGCTCGCACCGTAGCTTACGCAAATACAATGGGCAAAAAAGCGATTGTGGTGAAAGACTGCCCTGGCTTTCTTGTTAACCGCGTATTGTTTCCTTATTTGGCCGGCTTTGCCATGCTGATTCGCGATGGTGTGGATTATCAACGCATCGATAAATTAATGGAAACCTGGGGCTGGCCTATGGGCCCTGCATATTTGCTCGATGTTGTGGGTATTGATACGGCGGTTCATGCTGAAAAAGTGATGGCTGATGGTTTTCCAGATCGTATGCAACGCAGTTTTACTTCGTGTACTGATGCACTTTTTGCGGTGGGTCGTTTAGGTCAAAAAACTGAAAAAGGTTTTTACAATTATGCGTTGGATAAAAAAGGCAAGCTTGCAAAAGTAGTAAGCCCGGAAGTACTGGATATCATTAAACCGACTGTTATTAACAGTATCGAAATCAGCGATGAAGATATTGTTGCGCGCATGATGGTGCCAATGGCAACTGAACTAGCGCGTTGTCTGGAGGAAGGTATTGTTGAAACTGCTGCTGAAGCAGATATGGCGCTAGTCTATGGTACGGGGTTTCCTCCTTTCCGTGGTGGTATATTCCGTTGGATAGATTCAATTGGCGCACAAGCTTTCTGTGATATGGCAGCCAAATTCAGCCAGCTCGGCGCACTCTACGTACCGCCTGCGAGCTTGAAAGCAAAAGCGGCTAACAATCAAACCTTTTACGGCTAAGGCTTCGGAGAACAAGAATGAGTTTACAACCAAGAGATGCCGTAATTGTTGATTACGCCCGCAGCGCCATGGGTCGCTCTAAAAATGGCTGCTTTCGTAACATGCGTGCAGACGACATATCCGCGGCTATCATCAAAGGCCTATTGGCTAGAAATACCGCATTAGATCCAGCCACCATTGACGATATGCTTTGGGGTTGTGTCATGCAGCGTGAAGAGCAAGCCTTCAACATAGCGCGTAACATATTATTGTTAGCCGGGTTGCCTCACACAGTGCCTGCGCAAACGATTAACCGTTTGTGTGGGTCATCCATGTCCGCGCTACATGCTGCAACGGCAAATATCCGCGCCAATTTGGGCGATGTTTATTTGATCGGCGGAGTAGAGCACATGGGCCATTTACCCATGTATGAATCTGTCAGTATCAACCCACTGCTGGGACTTTCTGTTGCTAAAGCGGCTGGCAATATGGGTATGACCGCAGAATATTTAGCCTTGTTGCATGGTGTTAATCGTCAGCAAATGGACGAGTTCAGTGCTCGCTCGCACCAGTTGGCAGCTAAGGCGCGTGCAGAAGGTCGCTTTGATCGTGAGATTATTGCGGTTGAAGGACATAACGCTGATGGTTTTATGGTGATGGTGGATCAAGATGAAACCATCCGCCCCGAAACAACCGTAGAAGCATTAAGTAAATTACCGCCAGTATTTGATCCCAAAAATGGTCAAGTGACTGCAGGTAGCTCGTCGCAGCTTTCGGACGGTGCATCAGTCATGCTGGTGATGTCCGCTGAGCGCGCTCAAGCGCTGGGCCTCAAGCCTATCGCTAAAGTGGTTTCGCTTGGTATTGCGGGAGTTGATCCATCGATCATGGGTTATGGCCCGGTGCCCTCTACCGAAAAAGCCTTAAAAACTGCTGGTTTGAGCATCAATGACATTCAAGTTGTAGAATTAAATGAAGCCTTTGCGGCGCAAGCCTTGCCGGTGTTAAAAGATTTAAAATTGCTTGATGTTATGAATGACAAAGTCAATCTTAACGGTGGTGCTATAGCGCTCGGCCATCCATTTGGTTGTTCTGGCACACGGATTACGGGTTCATTGTTAACGGTGATGAAAGAAAAAGATGCTACATTGGGTGTTTCAACTATGTGCATAGGTTTAGGGCAGGGGATTACCACGGTGATTGAGCGTTTAAACTAAGCTTTTAAACCTAAGCTACTAAACCTAAGCTACTAAACCTAAGCTACTAAAGTTACGCTTTTAAACTTAAGTTACCTGCGTTTCCTTGAAAATAAAAAACTCGGCTTCGGTCGAGTTTTTTATTTTCTGATAAACTGCTTCTAATACTTGTCACACTAAATGAGTTGTCGTTTTGATTATTTCTTTTTCTGAAAATCCTGAAGCTACTATTCGTGAACAACAAAGTAAGTTGTTGGCGAATAGTAATCTCGATCATGCGTTTGCACTTCATTTTAACTTTCTGCAATATTATTTGGCTGAGCCGAAAGAAATTGAATTACTAGCATTGGTTTACCTTACAAAAAATAATTCCGATATTCATGTTTCAGCGGCAATTTTTTCATTTAACGAACCGCTAAAGCACACAGTAGAATCGTTAAGCAATAACTTTTCTGAGCTACAGTTATTTGCGCAGCAACAGCAGGTACCTTGGCTAAATTTATCTGCGCCACTCACGCTAGAGCCCGTTAAAATTTCCAAGCCGTGGGGGCAAGAAATTTGGTATACGGGGATTGAAGCACGCGGGCAATCTAACGTTATCGCACAGGGTTTTACTACACCATTGCCATGGGTGTTGGCATTAATGCCAGAATATTTAGCGGCAGGTTTAGATAAAAAAATAATCCTATTGAAAACCTTGGATCCATTACTCGATGAAGTTCGCGGTGACTTGTATTTTGAATTGCATGAAACAAAACAAGAAGTTTATATCGTCACTCATGTTGATGAGCGAGCGTGGAAAAATAATATTGGTGCTATTCGCTTAGGTTTTAGTAACATTATTCGCGCGCAATACGACAGCGATGAGAAATTTAAAGCGGCTTATTTGAATGCTGTAAAAACCTACGAAAAGATTCGCCGAGCTATTGATGGCTTAGCTGATGGCTCAACTGATGGCTTAACTAATGGTACAGCTGATGGCACAACTAATAGCACAACTGTAAACCAGTGCCCGCCAGAGTTAGTAAAACAAGAGCAGCAAGCGCGTGAGTACATGAACAATTTTTCTGCTGTTCATCCGCTGCAAGTAGGCGATGTAGTAAAAGTACCCTGTTATGTACCCCATGCCTTACAGCATGGCGTACGCACATTAGAATTTCAAACGCCGGTTTACGAGCGAAAAATTTTATCCTTCGCGCAAAAAGTATTAACGCAATCCCATTGGGATACAGAAGAAGCATTAGCAAAAGCGTTATGTAATACTCCCGAGCAAAAAGCACATTCAGTATTATTTGCTACGGAAAATGAAAGTATAAAAGTAGAAGAAATTGTCAGCTTTGATGATTTTCGTGTAGTGCGGATCAGCCTTACTGCATATACAACCTATTCACTGCCCGCACAAAATAGTTATGGCCTAATTATGCCTATCGCTAATTCATGCAAAGTGTTATCGGCAACTCTAGAACTTAATATCCCTGCAGAAACAGCTATGTTCATACCACATACATTAATGTCAAACACCCATGAATCATTGTGGTTAAGTGCGGGTAACGCAGCGGTGCAAATATTAATTGCAACCGTTATTAATCATTGGGATTTTCTGACAAATTAACAATTTGGTTTCTTGACGTCCTGACAGTCTGCACATTTCGCTTTATTTATCCCGCCGCCAACCATTCTGCACTGATTAAAACAATATTGCGCATTTAAATAGTCGCGCTTTTGCTGTGCGCAAGAATCAGATTCTTTGGGTGAGGAGTTAGGTATTTTAACGGCTGTGGCGGTAGTGGTGTTATCGCTAGCGGTGTCACCACCAGTTGGTTGCACGGCAGGAACAGTGTTGATTGCTTTGGTGTCGACTTCCTTACCTTGTGAAATATATTCTGGCGGAAGCTCATCGCCAAAATGTTTATGCCCTTGCTTATCAGTCCATGTATAAGTTTCACCGTAGGATGGTGTCACACTGCATATAGCCAACGATAAAAAAACTAAGAAGTATCTGATTTGCATAATATTATTCTCAACTTTATGTAAGTATTATAAAAAATTCACCGATCCTATTTAGTATAGACATATTGGGATAGACATATATTAGTCACAAAAATTCTTGAATCATTGCTAAATATTGCGGATTTTCCGCTATGGTGTTATGGGATGTATTTGATATAACTTTTAACGACACCGTACTGTGTTTAAAATGAGAATGCAATAATAGTGTTTGTTCGCGTGGTATAACGGTATCATTTTCTGCTGCAATAATTAATGTTGGTACATTAATCTTAGGTGCATAGCGCCATGATTCGTATTTATCTTCTAGCAACCATTTAATGGGAGTGAACGGGAATTGCGAGTTAGCAAGTTCGAGCAAGCTATTATAAGGTGTTACCAATACTAACTTTGCTGCAGGCCGCAAACTTGCTACATGTACAGCAATCCCACTGCCTAAACTGCGCCCAAGAATGGTGACCTGTTGGTGTTCTGCATATACCTTGTCAAAAAGAGCAAGCGCATCATTTATTAACGCCACTTCTGAAGATTTCCCCGCACTTCCACCAAAACCTCTGTAGTGAAGTAAATAGAGCGCGTGATCTGGAAAGGCAGATGAAAAATCAGGTAAATTTAAGGAGACATCGTCAGCATTACCGCCAAAATAAATAAGTGCTTTTTCGCCATTATGCGGGCGTATTGACACCAGCACGTTACCCTCGGCAATAGGTAATTTTAGATTCACTTCGTTTGTTAAAATAATCCTGGTTTGCGGGAAATAAATTAACGAACGCTGGAAAATAAATAACCCCAGGCAGAGTAGCCCATAAATAACAGCAAATATCATTACTAATCGAATAGCTATACTCATAAATTTTTCTATCTTTAACCTATCCATTTTTAACTTTGCCATCTTCAACTGCAGTAAAAATTAATTGATCGCAATAATTAGAGCTGACATAACATATTGCGATCAAAAAAATCCAGGATTAGTTACCGCTATTTCCATCAAGCAGCCACGCTATGCTCCAATATTTTTTCATAAATATTTTCATAAAGTTGTGCGCTTTTCTCCCACGAGAAGTCCTGTTTCATTGCGTTAATTTGCAATTTTTTCCATTGCTCCGGGTGTTGATAACAAGCGAGCGCACGTTTAATCGCCTGATGTAAATCCTCAGCGGTTGCCTTGGTGAAAACAAAACCATTGCTTACATCATCAATTTCATTTTCTACGGCTGGGTTGTTTTGTACAGCTTCAATTACCGTGTCACGCAAACCGCCAACCGCATGCACAACAGGCAATGTGCCATAACGCAAACTGTAAATTTGATTTAAGCCACAAGGCTCAAAAATGGACGGCATTAAAAAAATATCGGCGCTAGCTTCTATTTGATGCGCAAAATCTTCGTTGTAACCTAGTGTTACCGAAACTTTATCAGGGTGTTGTTGTGCAACCTTAGTTAAGGCTTGTTCATAACTTTCAAAACCACTACCTAAAACAACTAGCTGACAATTCAACATTAATAGTTGATTCATTTGTTCGAGTAATAAATCCACGCCTTTTTGTTCTACCAAGCGACCAATAAACCCCAGCATTGGAATTGTCTCGCTTACTGGCAACCCCAATTTTGCTTGTAAATGCGTTTTGTTTTTTACTTTTTGATTGATGGTGCGACGGTTGTAATTATGGTGAATTAATTTATCAGCGCCGGGATTCCATTCATCCATATCTATGCCATTTAAAATTCCGCTTAAATCTTTAGCGCGAAAACGTAAAACCCCATCCATCCCGCAACCAAACTCCGGGCTTTTAATTTCTTGCGCATAGCTTGGGCTTACAGTGGTAACAGCATCAGCAAAGGCGAGGCCGCCTTTGAGGAAGGACATTTGCCCATAAAATTCTAATTTTTCGTGATGCCAATAATCCTGCGGAAAACCCATTTCAGCAAAAGCTTGATGCGAAAATAATCCACGGTAAGCCATATTGTGAATAGTAAAAATGGTTGCTGGTTTGGTTGCTGGCGCAAAGGCGGTAGCTTGGGTTAAAAGCGCAGGCACTAAACCGGTTTGCCAATCATTACAATGCACGACATCCGGTTGCCAATCGATGTTAGCTTGATTGAGTGCAATAGCCTCTGCCACTTTAGCAAAGAGAAAAAACCGCCAGTGATTATCATCCCAATCATTTCCATCAGGGTTACAGTAGGGGTTTCCATCACGCTCAGAAAATTGTGGTATATCGGCAAGTAATACCGTCACGCGTGAACCAGGCAAGCGTGTTTGTAATATATTTATATCCTGGCCATGTATGGATAATTGCGTTAATTTTTTTAGACCAGCCGCATCTGCTTTTATTAATACACTCGCGTAAGCCGGCAATAAAATTTTTATATCATGACCTAGTTTTAATAATGCTCGCGGCAGGCTGCCGGCAACATCGGCGAGCCCTCCTGTTTTAATCAGTGGATGTGCTTCACTGGTAACAAATAAAATTTTTCTCATTTGAAATTCCTGTAGACATTAGTTGCACTCTAATAAAATAAGCTTCACGTGAATAAAATAAGTTGCACTTTTAATACAATCAATTGCGCCTTAATAAAATAAGTTTCACATGAATAAATTCAATTGCACTTTAATAAAATCGCGCCCAGTGGCGGTAGTGTTAACTCAATGGATTGCGCGTGCCCCATCCAACTAATCGGCGACGACGGTATTTCTGCAGGATTACCCATATTCGTCCCAGCATAATAAGTGGAATCCGAATTGAAAATTTCGTGATAAGTCCCCGCAATAGGTACGCCAAGGCGATAATTTTCACGCGGTGTCGGTGTAAAATTTAAGATAACCAACGTTGATCCTTTGCTGCCTTTGCGCAAATAACTAATCACGGATTGAGTTGAATCATTACAATCAACCCATTCATAACCATCGGATTGAAAATTGCGTTCATAAAGTGATGGTAGTGTGGTGTAAAGTTTATTGAGATCTTTCACCAATGTTTGCAAGCCAGTATGAAACTCGCCTTCGCCGAGTAAATGCCAATCTAGCGATTTTTTATGTGCCCATTCATCCCACTGGCCAAATTCGCTGCCCATAAATAATAATTTTGTGCCGGGGTAGGTATAAAGGTAAGTGTAAAGCAAGCGTAAGTTGGCAAATTTTTGCCATATGTCTCCGGGCATTTTGTTAATCATACTGCCTTTGCCGTGAACCACTTCGTCGTGTGAAAAAGGCAGTTGGAAATTTTCAGTAAAGGCGTACATCATGCCGAAGGTTAATTGGTTGTGTTGATATTGACGATAAATTGGATCTTTACTGATGTATTCAAGCGTGTCGTGCATCCAGCCCATATTCCATTTCATAGAGAAGCCCAAACCACCCACCCACGTAGGGCGCGTAACTTGCGGCCAGGAGGTCGACTCTTCAGCAATCACTATAGTGCCGGGGTGTTGGCCGTGGCAGAGTACATTGAGCTGGCTTAAAAATGCCATGGCTTCGAGATTTTCATTACCGCCATAAATATTCGGAATCCAGTCACCATCTTCGCGTGAGTAATCCAGGTGCAACATAGAAGCGACTGCATCAACACGTAAACCATCTATGTGAAATTCTTTGAGCCAAAATAAAGCATTGGCGAGCAAAAAATTGCGCACTTCATTGCGCCCATAGTTATAAATCAGTGTGCCCCAATCGCGGTGTTCGCCCAAACGTGGGTCTTCGTGCTCATAAAGTGCACTGCCATCAAAGCGGGCCAGGGCAAATGCATCTTTAGGAAAGTGTGCAGGCACCCAATCGAGAATAATGCCAATACCATTTTGGTGCAGATGATCAACGAAATAACGGAAGTCATCCGGCGAACCAAAACGACTTGTGGGCGCGTAATAGCCAGTAGTTTGGTAACCCCAGGAATCGTCAAACGGGTGCTCGGTGATCGGAAGAATTTCGACGTGAGTAAAACCCATAGTCCGCACATATTCAGCCAGCTGATGAGCTAACTCGCGGTAAGATAAAAATTGATTGCCATCACCTTTGCGCCATGACGATAGATGCACTTCGTATACGGAAAAGGGCGAGTGCTGCCAATCCCACTTAGCTCGCGCAGTCATCCAATTTTTGTCTTGCCATTTGTATTGTGTAGGTGCGATTACAATGGATGAAGTTTTAGGGCGCAATTCAAACGCCTGGCCATAGGGATCCGCTTTCGCAAACACATCATGGGTATTGCGATTACGAATTTCATATTTATAAAATGAACCAATCGGTAAGCCGGGAATAAATACTTCCCACAAGCCGCTGCCGCCGCGTACTCGCATTGGGTGTTGGCGACCGTCCCATTCGTTGAAATCACCAACGATGCTAATGCGTTCAGCGCTCGGTGCCCATGTTGCAAACAAAACACCATCAATGCCATCGACTTGATGTTGGTGGGCACCCAGCACTTCATAAATGTTCCAATGTTGCCCTTCATTGAACAAGTGAATATCTAATTCGCCCAATTGTGGGGCGAAAGAGTAAGGGTCATATTCAGTGTGTAAATTATTATGACGGTCAAGCCACTCAACTTGATAATGCTCTTGTATCGATTTAGCTAAGCCATACCACTCAAAAAAATCAGTGCCTTCAATGCGCTGTAAATTATGTTTCACCTGTTTGAATAGTAAGGCTGCGGAGCGGGCGCCAGGTAAAAAAACTCTTATTACCGTGTCCGCAATAAGTGTATTTTCTTTGAGTGGATGCCTGCCTAAAACCTCAAACGGGTCGTGGTGTGTGGCTGCAATAATACGCAGGAGATCATTAGGCAAAGGTTGATCTTGCTTGGCACTGAGCATGCAAATTTTCCTATAAAGTTAAGTAAGCAACATAAGGTTAACTGAAAAAGCCTGGGTTAGGTGAAACCCTTGAGTTTGGCACCTAAATCATAATTCGTAAAATAGTTAATGAGACCACTTTATTAAAGCGGAAAAATTCAGGGCTAAAGTAAAACATAGTGATGACCTAAAGTAGAGCAAAAATATTTTGCACAAACGAAATATTTGCAGATTCAATGCCAGCATTACAGATACAATAGAAAATACTTTTACAAAGGAGTAATAATTCTTGATAATAAAATTTAACAAGTAGATGTTTTTCGTTTGGCATTGATATTGCTCAATGAAAATTTAAAGACTAACTGTCAGTATAAACCTGCCACTAAACATAAACCTGCTACTAAACCAAAAGGAAAACGCTGTAAAATGAGTACTAATAAAACTTCTGGTCGCTTCGTTAGCCGTTTAACACAAAAAACCCTGGCACTTATTTTGGCGGGAGGCCGCGGTTCGCGTCTTCATCATCTTACTAATTGGCGCGCAAAACCGGCTGTACATTTTGGCGGAAAATTCCGCATTATAGATTTTCCATTATCCAATTGCGTTAACTCTGGAATTCGTCGTGTTAGCGTACTAACGCAATATAAATCTCACTCGCTGGATCGTCATATTCAACGTGGCTGGGGGTTTCTCGGTGGTGAGTTAGGTGAGTTTGTAGAGTTATTACCAGCACAACAACGCCTCGATGAATCCTGGTATGTTGGTACTGCCGATGCCGTTTTGCAAAATCTCGATATTATAGATCGCCATAATCCTGAATATGTGTTGATTCTTGCCGGTGATCACATTTACAAAATGGATTACGGCACCATGATTGCGGCGCATGTTGAACGCGGTGCCGATATCACTGTTGGTTGCATTGAGGTGCCACTCGATATCGCTCATGCATTTGGTGTTATGGATATTGATCAAGATAATCGTATTGTGCGTTTTACCGAAAAACCGGCAAAGCCTGAGCATATGCCCGGCAAACCGGATAAAGCACTTGCCTCTATGGGCATCTATGTTTTTAGCACTAAAGTGCTTTTCAGTGAATTATTAAAAGATCAAAAAAATCCAGACTCATCACACGATTTTGGTAAAGATATTATTCCCGCGATGATTAAATCGCATCGCGTTACCGCATTTCCTTTCCGTGATCCTATCAATGGCGGCGATGGTTATTGGCGCGACGTAGGTACTGTTGATGCGTTGTGGGAAGCTAACCTTGAGTTAACCAGCGTGACGCCTGAATTAGATTTGTACGACGCTGAATGGCCAATCTGGACGCATCAAGAGCAAGTGGCGCCAGCAAAATTCGTATTTGATGACGAAGGTCGTCGTGGTTATGCAGTGGATTCATTAATTGCCGGAGGCTGTATTGTTTCCGGGTCAACAGTGCGTCACTCATTGCTCTTCCCGCGTGTGCGTGTGCATTCTTATTGTGAGATTAGCGACTCAGTACTTTTTCCTAGCGTTGAAGTGGGGCGCAACTGCAAAATTCGTAAAGCGTTAATTGATCGACGCTGTAAAATCCCTGAAGGTACTGTTATTGGTTACGACAATGAAGCCGATCGCAAACGATTTTTTGTCTCCCCCAAAGGCGTTGTTTTGGTAACTCCTGAAATGTTAGGTTATGTTGACTGAGGTGAGTTCATATTGACTGAGGCGAATTCATATTTATTGAGGAGAGTTCCATGCCTGTTAGTAACAAAATGAAAGTGGTATTTTGTTGGCATATGCATCAGCCAGATTATCGCAATATTATGACCGGGGAATATTATTTTCCCTGGACATATCTTCATGCTCTTAAAGATTATGTTGATATGGTTGCGCATTTAGAAGCACAACCTAAAGCGCGTGCCGTATTTAATTTCGCGCCAATTTTGTTAGAACAGCTGGATGATTATGGCCAACAAATTAATCAGTACTTCAATACTCATGAGACGATTAAAGATGCCGTGTTAGCATCACTTGTTGCAACAAATCTTCCTGTTGCCGGGAGCCTAGCATACACAGAGCTTGCGAAAAAATATTTACGTGCAAATCGCGAGCGCATGATTGAGCGTTTTCCTATTTATCGTGAATTAGCCGACACCGTTGATTCACTCAACGAAAAACCTTGGTTAGCACAATATCTTAATGAACAATTTTTAATTGATTTATGTTTCTGGTATCACTTAAGTTGGCTGGGTGAAACCTTGCGTCGCACCGATGTTCATGTGCAAGCATGGCAAAATAAAGGTCGTGGATTCTCGCAGCAAGATAGAACACATTTGCTGCAAATTATTGGCGAGCAAATTCGTTCCATCGGCCCGCGCTATAAAGCGCTTTACGATAAAAATCAAATTGAAATGTGCATGAGCCCTTACGCACATCCGATTGTTCCGTTGTTGCTGGATATTAATTCTGCACGTCAGGCATGGCCTAATGTAACCCTTCCTATTTCAACCCATTATGCCGGGGGCACAGCGCGTGCTAAATGGCATTTAACGGAAGGAATAAAAACCTTTAAACATTATTTTGGTCATAGCCCACGTGGTTGCTGGCCGTCGGAAGGCGGTCTGAGTGACGATACCTTAATACTATTAAAAGAAGCCGGTTTTGAGTGGACTGCTACGGGTGATTCGGTGTTACGTAACAGCTTGAAGCATGCAGACAACAAAATTGTTGCAACCGAATTGGAAGCTAAAAAATCTTGCTTGCATCGTTCATATGACTTTGCCAATAGCCATATTAATTGTTTCTTTCGCGATGATGGCTTGTCAGATTTAATTGGTTTCAAATACGCTACCTGGCATGCAGAAGATGCTGTGGGTGATTTAATAAATCACATGGTGGATATTGCGAACGCTTGCGATAACCCAAAAAATTCAGTTATTTCCGTGATAATGGATGGTGAAAATGCGTGGGAATATTTCCCGGAAAATGCTTACTATTTTTTAGAATCTTTGTATCGCCGCATTGGCGAACATCCGCAGCTTGAATTAACGACTTACAGTGAATTAATCAGCAGCCAAAAACCAGAACCTTTACCCATGCCGCATTTAGTTGCGGGTAGCTGGGTATACGGCACCTTCTCTACATGGATTGGCGATAAAGATAAAAATCGCGGTTGGGATATGTTGTGTGAAGCAAAATTAGCAACCGATTTGGCACTATCCACACACAAATTCAAAGCCGATCAGTTGGCACAAATTGAAAAGCAATTGGCATTGTGTGAGGGCTCGGATTGGTTTTGGTGGTTTGGCGACTATAACCCCTCGCAAAGTGTCAGTGATTTTGAATTTTTATACCGCCAACATTTAAAAAATTTGTATCAGCTTATTAACGTAACGGCACCAGAATATTTGAATGCTGTTATCAGCGTTGGCGGTGGTGGTTCACCTGCCACAGGTGGTGTTATGCGTCAGGGGCACGAAACCATTACTCAGCAACCTGAATTTACAAATTCATAAGTCAATAAATAGTTTATTACTAACAAAACCATGAAAAAATTGTATGAATAAATAAATCACTAAAACCAAAGGGGAGAACTCTTCTACTTATGCAAAAAAATATGGCGGCTATTTCACCTCTTTTTTTAACCCGACGTGCAGGCGTCTTACTGCATCCAACATCGCTGCCGAATGAACAAACTTTCTCACATCCAGATTCTATTGCTCAATTACATGGCACACTCGGAAAAGATGCCTATACTTTTATTGATTTTTTAGCAGCATCAGGCATTAGTATTTGGCAAATGTTACCGACAGGGCCTACGCATGCTGATTTGTCACCCTATCAATCTTTATCATCACACGCTGGCAATCCTGAGTTAATTAGTATTGACTGGTTGGTCGAAAAAAATTGGGTAACACCAAAAAGCAAATGGAATTCTGTCGGAGCTACCAGCGAAAATATAATTACGAAAATGCATAACATTCGTGCTGAATGTGCAATTCAATTTTATGCGCTGGTAGCAAGCGAGCAGGGCAAAGAGCTGTTAGAAAAATTCGATCAATTTCGCAAGGAGAACCGTTATTGGCTGGATGATTTTGTATTATTTATGGCGCTGCGTAAATACTTTGATAATTGCCCATGGAACCTATGGCCTGAAGCAGTAAAAAAACGCAGCCCCGAAGCTTTACAAGAGTATGATAAAACTCTTAGATCTGAAATTGCACTGTATCTTTTTGAGCAATTTGCTTATTCGGAGCAATGGCAACAATTGCGTCATTATGCGACAGAAAAAAATATTGCTTTATTTGGTGATATCCCCATTTTTGTTGCGCATGATAGTGCTGACGTGTGGGCGGCACAGGAATTTTTTAATTTAGATGCTGAAGGCAATGCGCTGACTGTAGCAGGTGTACCCCCCGATTATTTTTCAGAAACAGGGCAGCATTGGGGTAACCCGCATTATAACTGGAAGGCGATGGAAGAAAGCGGTTTTAGTTGGTGGCTAGCGCGCTTGCGCTCACAACTCAATCAGTTTGATTTAATTCGCATTGACCATTTTCGTGGCTTTGAAGCATTTTGGGAAATTTCCGGGGACAGTCAAGATGCACGGCATGGAACGTGGGTTAAGGCGCCAGGCGAAGCTTTTC
This sequence comes from Gammaproteobacteria bacterium, assembly GCA_043745725.1. Lineage (GTDB taxonomy): Bacteria > Pseudomonadota > Gammaproteobacteria > Pseudomonadales > Cellvibrionaceae > Cellvibrio. The sequence continues at coordinate 33,509 of JAYTSJ010000068.1, forward strand.
TAAAGGCTTGTTTTGCAGAGTTTCCATCCTTGCCTTTAGTTGCGGAAAACCTGGGAGTGATAACGGCGGAAGTTGAAGCGTTGCGTCATCAATTTAATTTGCCGGGTATGCTAGTGCTACAATTTGCATTTGATGGCAACATGAAAAATCCTCATTTGCCACACAATCATTCACATAGTGATGTTATTTATACCGGTACTCATGACAACGATACTACGCTCGGTTGGTATCAAACACTTTCAAAACAACAACAACAGTTAGTTGAAGATTATTTATATGCCAGCAAGCAAACTATGCCGTGGTTATTAATTGATGCGGCACTTGCATCGGTGGCGCCTATGGCAATTATTCCGTTACAAGATATTTTAATGTTAGATGGCAAGCATCGTATGAATATGCCGGGCACTATCGGCAAGAATTGGATGTGGCAATTTCACTGGCAACAATTGCCAGAGGATTTAAGCAGTAAGTTGTACGCACGTTTAGCTCGTTACGATCGTTTAAGTTAAATAACCGTCATTATCAAGGGGGCTGTATGGAACATAGATGCACAGCACGTTATACCAGTGATTTAAGTATTTTAATTTATCAAGATAAATTGCCTGTTGCCATCGGCCGTATTAAAAATGGTAGCCGATTGGGTATTTTTATTGAAACAGATTTTGCAGATATTGATTGTGAGCACCAAATCTCTCTGGAGCTGCCACTAAGCCGCGGTTCATCGAATAAACTGCACAGAGTTGAAATGAACGCTCTTGTAATTCATAAGGCAGAAAAAGGTTTTGGTGTCGAGCTTGATATTAAAACACAAGAACAAACAGATTTATTTGTTGAAATATTGCGTGTTCTCTATGAAAAGCCACAGGATGAAAGACCACAGGAAGCACAGATTTTTTCAATGGTTGCTAACTCTTAGTAGCACCAGGCTTTTATTATTATCTGCATAAATTTAACAATTTGTAATGTTAACTTTTCTTATCAAATATTAGCCGCCAGGGAAATTAAACCTTGGCGGCTAAATTTACAGCCCAGCTAAAAAAATATTATTATTTTCAATTCCATATAAAATTTTTATAAAAAATGTATCAAAAATAAATTTATTAATATAATATCGCACCAAGTGTGATTAAATGTTAACGAGTCAGTCCTAAAAAACGCATTTCAAACCGACAATTGCAGCACTGGTTTCGCCAGCGCCGTTACACAATCATCAAATGCTCGTTTTGCTCGCCACAAATAACCGGCACACAAAAATAACCGCATCCATTTTTTGAAATTAAATGCGGCTGCCGCCATCAACACATTGATTTGATCACCCGCAAAACCTTTTAGG
>JAYTSJ010000069.1:0-9627 GCA_043745725.1 Gammaproteobacteria bacterium
TGCTGAAAGGGAAGTGCCGTTGATTTTTATTGTGCCATCGGAATCTTTAATCACATCGCGACCGAAATTGCCGGTGAACAGGTAGGTGTCGTTGCCAGCTCCTCCCTCGAGAATATCATTTCCATCTCCCCCATCAAGCGTGTCGGCACCGTCGTCAGCTGCACTTAATACAGAGGTAATGTTGCCGCCATACAAATGGTCTGCACCGGCACCACCTTTCAGCGTGTCATTGCCTTTATTGCCGACTAATAAATCATAACCGTCATCACCATTCAGTATGTCGTTATCATTGCCACCGAATAAAAAATCATTGCCGTCTTTACCGTAAAGCGTGTCTTTTCCTTCATCTCCATCGAGTAAATCGTCTTTAGTGCCTCCAGTCAAAGTATCGTTACCTTTGCCTCCATTCATAACCACGCGTTCATTAGGTGTTTCAACAACCAAGTTATCATCAGTGTATTTACCAACCATATAGTTTGTTTTGGTGAGCAAACTTTGCAATTGATTAAAAATAAGATTATCGCCAGGCTTAAAATCGCTTACCGCACCTTCATAATAATTATTAAAAAAGCTATTGGTTTGTTGTACTAAATCACCATGATTTGGGTATGGGGCATCCACACCAGATAAGTTTAAAAATGCTTCTCCTAAATTAGCAAAACCAGCAATGTTACTTGCTTTTTTTGCAGCTTCGAGCATTGCAACTAAATCATATGTGCCTGTATTGTATTTAATAGTGGATGTAAAGCCATCTATCTCCGCAGTAACAGGTTTTGAATTTAATAATAAGTCCTCAAAAAAATTATCGACACCTAAATAGGGAAATAATAAGCTCCCGGCCCAAGGGCTGTAATCTGCGTTACCATCAGGAAGGCGACCGAATACTCTACTTGCTGCAGCACCTGCATCTATCGCTCCCAATCCCAATATGCCGGGTAACTTGCCTTTGTATTTCAAAATATCTAAAGCCAAATTTAACGCAATGCTATTAGAAGCTTCTTGATTATAATCCTCAGCTAATGTTTCGTCTCCGCCGCGCAATGTAAATTGAAGTTTTGTGTACTCACGAATAAAACTTGCATAAAAACCTGTACCGCTGTTGACCTTAGTTGCACCTTGAATCCATTTCCAAACAGAAGGATCAATTCCAGCTTTAGGTGCATCGATAATTATGTCAACGTATGTAACAGATACCGGGTCTAAAACTTGCACGGTTTTCTTTTCGGTAATTAAACTATATATAAAACTATATACAGGCACACCAAGGCTTTTTTCGCTTGGACTAACCTGCATTTTTCCAACTAGTTGAGCGGTTATTAAATTAAGCGTTACAATGGCATCTGCTAGTTTAGTAGCATCTTGCTCAATAAGGCCCCCATCGCCGCGCGTATAAACTACATCTGCCATGTCTTTTCTCCTAAAAAATTAATTTAATAAATGATTTAAATGCTTAATGATTGTGCCATTATTTTTTTACAGCAACTTTTACCCGCATGAATTCAAATTGTTGGCGCAAATATTTATCCAGCAAGCCAATATCTTTTTCATCTATATGATTTTTTTCTGGAAAATAGGAATAAGTAAAATCAACAGATGGATACAAACGATATGTTGTTTTACATTCAGGCATTGAACCTGTAAGGCAACCAATTGTTAAATGTTTGCCCAAATGATCCAAACTATTAATTCTGAAAGCCTTGGATGGTGGAAATACTTTATTTTCGGGAAACCATATACACCTTTCAATTTCGACAGAAATATTTGCACAATCTTTTTTTGCGCTCTTATAAGAATCAAAATATTGCTCTTGATACATTTGATCCCAGCTTACTATTGACTCTTCCCCATGTGGCACACCTTGAATTTTAAAATGATAAAATTCAAATTTACCTATAGGATTTTGGCCTTCCTTATATTTGTAAACTACGCTGGCGCCTATGTAAGGATTGCCTTTGCACCCTTGTAAAATATCGGTGTCTTGAGACTTAAGCAGGCTTGGAAAAATAGTGTCTATATGAATAGGTGAATCTTTGGTTTGGCGAAATACCTCATCACCAACCTGAAAATAAATGTAACCTTTGGGATTGTTTTTGCATTCAGATGGATTACGCACTGGAGTAGGTTTATCTATTTTTTTGGAGAGAATAATATTATCACTAGTTGCTTTCGTTCTATTCTCCTCATGATTTTGCTTGACCAGGCAGAGGTATTTTTCCATATCAGTTCCAGCTTTAGTGCAATCAGAACTTTCCGCAAAGGTTGGTGCGCAAAAGGTTAGCAAGAGTGCAAATAAGTGAATTTTTTTCATAGTTATGTTCTTTGGGTTGAGGTTATGAGAAAAAGGGGCGTGACGTTGAGCGTCCTGTAACAAGCGCAGGGTATACGGAGTAGGAAGCTTTGGGTTCAACAAAGTGGTGCTAGTAAGGCGATTATTTATTCTGTGTTCCATAAATATTCTGTTTGTACATCCTTTGTTACGCTGCTTACAGCACTTTGTGATCCATACCTGTGTTTGGTAGCTGGAAATGGGGATTGATATGTTCGGCGCCAAGCATAACCGAAATTGGCTGAGTCTGGATAGTTGCCGAACCGGATGTTTTTAGATCATTTAGTCCAAACCCATTTTCCATGATTAGCTATCTTGCCCAGTATCCTTTTCGTTCTGGATCTTATTGTAAATTTCCTCGCGATGAACCGGCGTATCTTTGGGGGCATTGACACCAATCCGCACTTGATTTCCATTCACACCGAGCACTGTGACGTTGACATCATCACCAATAATAATGGTTTCACCGATACGACGAGTGAGAATTAACATGATTTATTTCCTGCAATGGTTAGGTAAAGATTGAGCCTAACCATTGCAGCAACTTTTTTCAATGGTTACTTGTGGGTGTATTAGAGTGCTTCTTTTAAGAATGCGTTTCGTCTCGTGGTGATATTGCTCTGTGTTACCAAAATAAAACTAGTAAATGAACTTATTCAGTCCACTTCAATATTGGCATTTGCTAATTTCATTAAGGCGCAGACTCAATATCGGGTTTGTAGGTCAGGGTTCCTATTTTTGTTTCTAAATTGTAATACCAAATATTGGTCACAATGCCACTAGAAATAGCAAGCAATGCAATATCATTGCCCCTCGCAATTATTCGCAGCTGAGAGAGTCCGCCGTCTTCTTTGTTATGAAGTTGGCCGAAACCTGGCAGGCCATCAGCAATGTTTATTTTAAATAGAAACTTACCTTCACCAGAAATAAAGATTAAACAACCTCGGCAAAAAAAACTTCCCCAGCCAATATATCTGTCCAGTTTTTCATCGTATGTTATTGTAGAAAAAGATTCATCTTCAAATTTGTAAAAATCGATCCATTGCTTATTGGTAATATCGAACCGATACAACACACTCCCAACATGATCACTCGTCACCGATACGATGTTTCTCTTTGAATCGTAGGCGACGTCAGATAACCAGGAGAATTGGGGAAAGTTAGAGGGTAGGCTAACCATTTTTACAGTATCAAGGAAAGGGTTTGATACTTCAGCACTATGCGCCTCCAATTCGTACACATCATAAGTATTTGAGGGTAAAACAACACCCTTAGTGATGTATTTGAAGTCTGAATTCACAGCTTCTGGTCCGCGTAGAGACCACTTAACTTTTTTATGTTTAGTCGTTAATAAATCAAATTTAAAATCCAGCTGAATTTTCTTGGGTGTAATGCCTGCTAAAGTTTGTTCCTCGTTGGGCGCATCCAAACTATCCACAACAATCTCGGATGGTATTTTATAGGCTCCTTTGAATATATCGACTTTATTCACTCCCAACACTTTATTCAGTCCGGCCAATATTCTTTTAAAATTTATACTGTCTATTTCAGTCGCATATCCAAGTTGATCGCGATCAGACAGAAAGCCCGCATATTTTATTGACGGTAGGTCTGAAATTACTGCTAGCTCCTTATTGCCAGACGTAATGACCGCAACAATATCAGTTCCCTGCGAGGCCTGAACTTGCCAAGTCACTTGCTCGTATGAGGTTAATACAAGAATGATTTTTGACTTTGGGCGATTGACGACCACGTTGATCCGACTGGCCTCACGAGCGCCGCCAGCTTTATCATAAGCTGCTAACATTTTATTGCCTTCCGGCTCGTATCCAGACACAACAATGACTTCGGCACCTGCAGCTAATTTTTTATCTGGCGCAGTGGATGATAACCGCAATAGATTTTCAATTGTTTTTGGTTTGCCGCCTTTCTGCAATGAAAGCAAATTCTCCAAACGTTTATCGTACGCATCACTGAGGCAGCTGTCATCAGCACACTGATTTCTGATATTTTTTAACCACGACAGCTGATTTTGCGCTATGGTTCCATCGGAGCTGTGCTCAATCAATAGTTTCTTATACAAATTATTTAAGCTTGCATCTTTTTTGGCAATGATTGGATTTAAACAAATTAGTTTTTCTACTTTGGTTGATGCTTTATTGCAATCGAACCCGACATCGAATTGATAAGTCAAGAACTCAGCCTTACTTATCAAATTGTAGTGCCATATCTTTCTAACAATATTATTCGCTATTCCGACAAAAATAATATCATCTCCTTTAGCAACCATCTTAATGTTTAATGATTCTATTTCCGTATCACTGTGATCATACCCAGGCATCTGCTCGAGTAAGTTTGATTTTGAAATAACTTTACCCTCGGGGGATATTAATACTATCGACGATGCACCTCCCACACTTACATACCTGTCGAAAATTTTGTCATAAAAAATTGAATGTAGTCCGTTAAATTCAGTTGCGTTATAATCTATCCACTTCTGCTCATCTATACTATATCGATATAGAAAACCTCTTTCGCCAGAACTCACAAGGGAAATGATGTTTCGCTTGGAATCATAAGCAACATCATTACCAGAAATAACAGGTGGAAAACTGTCAGGCAAAGTTAGAAGTTGTGATTTGTGAGAAGTCACATCAACAACTTCTACTTTGTCATTGCTTACTCTATAAATGTTGTTGCGAACGAGAATTAAATTTTTGCTTTCTACTAAGGGTACATCATTCAACGAGGTTTTCTCAGGGCCATTGAGTGTCCATCTGGTTTCTTTCATATTCAGATTTATAAGTTCAAAGTCTATATGCGTTTTATTATTTTTGGTTTTCACTCCATCGAATGTTAGCTCACGCTTAGGCACTGCGACTGTATTAATCTCGATTTTTTGGGGCAGTGCATAATAGCCCTTAAAAGCATCTATGGCATCGATCCCAAGCGATTCATGCAGCCTCGCGAGTATGCCTTTAAAATTTGCGTTTTCAACTTCATAGGTAAAGGGAAGGTCAACAGAATATAGCTTAGTAGTTGTATTTGAATAGACGGATTGAGGAGCTGGCCCTGAAATAAAAATAGCAGCAATTTTTGTTTCAGGTGTTACCTGAATTTTCCAATTCACCTCCTTATAGGTTGATAGCACCAAAACAACTTTCGAATTCGGGCGATCAATCACAATATTCACTTTTTGTGTAGAAAAAGGTTCCGTGTTGGTAAAAGTTTTGCAGCCTATACGATCGCTGTCAGGAGGCCCTGCAGATAAAGCTTCTTGATCTCCGAAAGACGACTTAACCGCTACCTCAGGAAATGAACGCCCGGAAATAAGAATAATTTCGGCACCTTCGACTATGCTTCTATCAGCTGGAAAATGGGAAAGTTTGAGTAATTCTTTTCTTTCTGTCTCGCGCTTTTCTTCAGCTTTTCGCATTCTCTCAGACAAAAAAGCTAACCGGGTTCTAAAGGAACATTTAAAGCACTCGTCGCTATTTCGACACCAATTACTGGTGTCGTTCCACCAATTATTCTGATCTGCGTCGACTAGCTCCTTAAGCTCACTGCCAGCGCTCTCTTTTTCATATAGCGCATCAAGATTTGCATAGAGTTCGCGAAAAGACGGATCTTTACAAGCTAATTTCTTAACGGGATGGACTGGATTGCTACAGTCGTTTATATCTGCGTGGCTTGCACAAGAGCCAAAAAAAGCAAAACAAGTAATGACAAGGTAAATTATTTTCATTTTTATCCTTAATAGACATTTAATATAATTAAATTACTTACAATCAATAGACCACTTATTTATTTTCAAAGGAACCCGGTGGTCTTTACCTCAATAGCTATTTTTTTGCTTCAGCTGCAGTTTTAACTGCCAATAACTCAATTTCCATAATCAGTGTAGAAGCTGGAGGAACAGGGCCACTTCCGAGTGGGCCATAGGCTAAGACACTTGGAATAAACAGCTCCCATTTGGAGCCTTGCGGCATCAACTGCAATGCCTCTGTCCAACCCGGTATTACACCTCCCACCTCGAAGGTTACTGGTTGGCTGCCGTGTTTTTGCGAACTGTCAAACTCAACTCCATTGATCAATTTGCCAATATAATAAACGCTTACGGTATCTGTTACTTTTGGCTTGATGCCTGTACCAGCAACAATCACTTTGTACTGTAAGCCGCTCGCGGTAACTTGAACACCTGCTTTCGTCTTGTTTGCCTCTAAAAAAGAATTTTCATCAAGGGCATCGACCGTGCCTGGTTTATTCTGTGCTTCTTTCTTATTAACAACTGCCTTAACTTTTTCCTCTTCAGCAAATAATAAATGATCTTTATACGTTAAGGCTGCTTTTTTCGTTTCAAAGTTGTAATACCAGATCCGGCTAACATGTGATCCATCTTTTTGAATTAGAGCAATATCATTACCCTGCGGAATTACAACAAGCTTAGGAATGTTATCCCAAGTATCACTATTGTATAGGCGACCAAATCCAGGTAAGAGACTAGAAACATTTTCTTTAGCTATAAACTCCCCATCACCAGACAGAAAAATTAAGTGAGGTTTTCGATCGTTATCACCGCCAAAACTCACATACCTATCTGTTTTAAGATCATATGATAAACCTGAAAGGGTCATTGGTAACATGATTCGATGGTAGTCTAACCACTTATTGTTTTTAATATCAAACCTATATAGATAGCCAGAAAACTCAGCGTTTATTACTGCTAGAATATTTCGCTTCGAATCAAATGCGATATCCCTCAGCTGAAAAAATTTAGGGAACTCTGTCGGCATCGAAGGTAAGGTGAATGTTCCACTTGAGGAGTTGTTTACCTCTATTTCGTTATAAATTAATTTATAGGTTGTGCTGGAATCTGTGTTAAAAACAACTCCTTTGCTTACATAGTCTTTATGATAATTGGCCGCTAAGGAACCATTTAATGACCACTTAACCTTCTTAAAATCGGTAGTAGTTAAATCGAAATTAAATACATTGTTAATTTTTGACGGTATTGGTCCAGCTAGAGTTAAATTGTCGCTTGCTAGAGGTAAAGTCTGAATATTAATGTTTTTAGGAATTTCATAACTTCCTTGAAAATAGTTTAACGCATCTATTCCAAATGAATCATGCAGCACTTGTAAAGAGCGTTGAAAGTTAATACTTTCCACTTCAGATATTCCATCAATAGCCATTTTATACACTGGAACATTAAGAGCGGATGCAACTTGGCTTTTATATTCCGAAGCGACACCTAAAATGATGCCTTTAATATTAGTGGATGCTGTAGCGTCTAATTCCCATAGCGTTGACTCATAAGAAGACAAAACCAAGAGAACCGCTTTGTTTGGACGATCAACCACAACATTAACTTTACCTTCAGCTCGAACAGGAGAATAACCCGATACAAATAAAATTTCCGCATTATCGGCAATATCTTTATTTGGTGGGGAAGTGCTTATTGGCAGTTTTTTTCTTCCATTTATATAAAAGCCATTTTTCAACATAGTGGTTAAATTTTCAGCTCGCTGCATATACAGATTCTTGACGCATTCGACACTAAGCTGTGTTATTTCAACAACCTGATTACTAACATAACCATCCACATTGCACGTTTTACTAAGATTCTTAGTCCAGTCGAATCTTTGCTGAGAAAACGCTCCAGATAAAACTCCTTCGGAGCTTGCCAGGGAATACAACTTAACAAATAGACCTTCGTCTTGTAGATACAGTTCGGTTAACTCAGGCCTTGAACATACAACTACATATAACTTTTCTTGCGGGTATTTTGCGGATTTCACGTTATTACAGTCTAAATTAGCTGCTGAACTTAACGCAGTATAAAAGAAAAACAGAAGCATAATTAAATTTTTTATCTTCATCGCCATACCCCTTAAAATTGTAAATACCATTTAACTTTTTAAACTATATAATTTCTTCAGCTGTTCTTTCATGCTCATGCAATTCACTTTTTTAGAGCGGTCGTTACAAGAGCAGCAGCAAAAAGAGATGGCGCCTAAAATAATATTTTTACGCATAGTGATTCCCTAAAATGGGCAATAATAGTGGGATACCCGATTTGCGAGTATGAAGATAGGTTTTTAACAATGAATGAGCGATTCGCAGAGACAATAATCATTGATATATCAATGATTACACGATTGTCGGTTCTGTATTTCATGTTTACATCCTTTTTATTACGCTGTTATCCATACCTGTATTTAGGTGGGCGGGCGTTGGGTTGATCTGTTCGGCACCAAGCATAACCGAAATTGGTTAGGTATGGGTAGTTTCCGAGTTGGACCTTGTTAGATCATTTCGTCTGGCGTAGGCGTTGCCATGCTTGCTCTATTTGTTTTGCTACAAATTCCGCGTGATATCATTATCGCTAACTAAAAAGCCCTTATGCTTGCTGGGTCTTGCTGATTCTTAGTGCTATTTTCAAAATTACTATTTCCAGGATTATTATGCTGACTCTTCATCATCTACAAAACTCAAGATCGCAACGTGTTATTTGGTTGCTGGAAGAATTAAATCTTGACTATAAAATTGTTATGCATGGCCGCGATCTTGTTTCTCGCCGTGCCGACGCAAGCCTGGAAAAAATTCACCCTTTGGGTAAGGCACCAGTGTTATGTGATGGGGATAAAGCCATTGCCGAAACAGGTGCGATTTTTGAGTATATCCTCGACAACTATGGTGGCGGTATATTGGTGCCGCCACAGGGTTCTGCTGAAAGAAATTTTTACACTTATTGGCGATATTTTTCTGAAGGTTCTTTGATGCCTTTTTTGAGTATGAAGCAGGTGTTTTCCCGCATTGTGAGCGGCACACCTTTTTTTATACGCCCGCTGGTGAGTAAAATTTTTCGTACTGTGAATTTACGCTATTTGAACCCGGGTATATTTGCTGAGCTGGATTATATTGAACAGCATTTGGCTCAACACATTTGGTTTGCTGGAGTAGAGTTTTCTGCAGCGGATGTTTTAATTGGCTTTTTAATGGAGGTTGTATCGGGGCGAATGGCCGATACAAAAACATATCCCAATATTGCTGGTTTTGTTGTCCGCATTCATCTTCGCCCTGCGTATCAACGTGCGTTAAAAAAAGGCAATTGGTCGCAGACAGATTTTAATCGGTATTGGGCGTTTTTGTGAAAATTATCGATTATTTGGTGTGAAGCTAAGCGATTATTTGGATAGCAGCAAAGCAGGCAATTGAGATGCCAAAATTAAATTTGGCACATCGTATTAAATTTATTATTTAATGTTCTGTTTTTTCAATACAGAGTCGCGGAATTCTCT
>JAYTSJ010000070.1:0-7086 GCA_043745725.1 Gammaproteobacteria bacterium
CAATCGTCATGCTGCGGCCTAATACAATTGGCTCTGCACGAATAGTTGGATCTGGTTCGAAGCCGCTAATAACTTCTTTTTCGATATCGCGTTTAATTAATTTTTCGATGTCGTATAAAAAACGTTGTTCGTCGATACACACTAATGAAATCGCAACGCCTTCGCTGCCGGCACGGCCAGTACGGCCGATGCGATGTACGTAATCTTCGGGCACGTTGGGTAATTCATAATTTACAACGTGTGGCAGCTGATCAATATCAATTCCGCGTGCGGCAATATCGGTAGCAACCAATGCGCGAATTTTTCCACGTTTAAAATCGTCTAACGCTTTAGTGCGTGCGCCTTGGCTTTTATTACCGTGAATGGCTGCAGCACTAATGCCATCTTCTGCTAATTGTTCGGTTAAGCGGTTGGCTCCGTGTTTGGTGCGGGTAAAAATTAACACTTGTTGCCAATTACCTTGAGTAATTAATTCTGATAACAATTCACGTTTGCGGTTGCGGTCAACCGGGTGAACTCTTTGCTCAACTTGTTCGCTCGCCGTATTGCGACGTGCAACTTCAATCAAGGTTGGTTTGTTTAATAATTTATCTGCAAGATCTTTAATTTCGTTAGAAAAAGTTGCAGAGAATAATAAATTTTGACGTTGCTTTGGCAGCAGGGCTAATACTTTTTTGATGTCGTGAATAAAACCCATGTCGAGCATGCGGTCGGCTTCATCGAGCACTAAAATTTCAACTTCTTTTAAACTCACTGCATTTTGGCTGATTAAATCGAGTAAGCGGCCTGGTGTTGCCACCAGAATATCGACACCGCCGCGCAATTTCATCATTTGTGGATTAATACTTACGCCACCAAAAACCACGGTTGAACGCAACGGTAAATATTTACCGTAAGTGCGCACGCTTTCAAAAATTTGTGCAGCGAGTTCACGGGTGGGGGTAAGAATGAGCGCGCGCACGGGGCGGCGGCCAGCAAGTTGTTTGGTTGAGTTAGTCAACTTTTCGAGCATTGGCAGGGTAAAGCCTGCGGTTTTACCCGTGCCAGTTTGGGCACCTGCCAAAATATCGCCACCTTTGAGCACAGCGGGAATGGCTTGGAGTTGAATAGGAGTAGGGGTGCTGTAACCTTCATCGGCAATAGCACGCAAAATATCGGCGCATAAGCCGAGTGATTCGAAAGACATAATGATTTCCTGTGGCTCGGCCACCCATGACAATTAAATCGTGGATAAGGTCTGGCGAGCACTAAGAGCTAGCATGCTAAAAATAGCGGGTTGCTAGATAAGGGAGGGCGATGCTGACCTAAGCGCATCGAGGCGGCATACTACAGGGTGTTGATCGAGGTTGCCAGCTTTAATTTGCTTGATTTTTGACCGCTTACTGATCTTCCCCATAAATTTGCTTTTGTCTATTGTGAAGTTTTACGTTGATCCTTTCACTTTACTGTCAAATATCCTCAATAACTTCTATTGCTTGCAGGAATGTTTTTTTCCCTCGTTTAAATCTTTTTAATGCGGAGGGCTCTGCAAATACTTCGATAATCGCGGTGTTGAAATCATAGGCTCTAAAATCCGACCCCGAACTTTTAATGGCTTTTTCAAAGCCTTGTGAGTGGGCATTGCCAAACATAGCAATGCTTTCAACAAAACTATTTTCAATGGTTAAATTGTCCGGGTCATTAAATGATTCTTCGCAGGCACTTGCGTCTGTCGCGTGAAAGTTTCGGCACTTGTAAGGGCGAACAGAATAAATACTGCAATTATTTTCTACTAAAAAAGGACATTTAATATTGGTCGCAAGATGTTGCTCGTGAGTTAGGGTTTTAATTAAGGCTGAATTTGTTTCTGCTTCAGTTAACACCTTGTTAATTTGCACTTGCGTCCAGTTGCTTTGCATATGATCTTTGATGATAAACATTTCATGCGCTCTCACTTCTACTTTGTAATAGCAACAGTAGGCACAGCCCGCTTTGCAAGCAGGTTTAATAGAAGATTCCTCGACAGATTTTGCAATTAGATTTTCATAGCGCACGAATGATTTTTTGAGTGCTATTTGCGTAGTTTTGTCACTAGCAATTTGCGCAATCGCCGTTTTATATTCGGCGACTGCCGCTTTATTAAATATATCGTCCATAGCGGTTTTATTTAACTCCGACGTAAGTTGCTTTTAATTTCCTTTCTCATAGAAAAAGGATAGTTGTACTTATGCAATTTCAAATGATGGGCAGTTAGTCATGACTCTAACTGTAATTGAACGCTCTAATACTATTAGCTAAGGTTGGTTAATATTCCATTTTTTTACATAATCTACTACTTCTGGTGCAGTATAGATTTGCGGGTTTGATTCCTTCTGTTTTTCACTTTTTTCCCACTCATTCACTAATGTCTTCGCTTTATAGAAGGCCGCAACAAAATCAATTTTGGATGCCAATGCCTCTTTAAAATAAGCTTTAGCAAAATAAGTGAAATGACTGTCATCGCCACAGCCAAATGAAGTGCGATCTGCAGCTGCAGATGTTATAACAATACTTTGGTCATCTTTTAAGTCATCGATAAATCCTCCTGAGTAACAGGCTGATAACACAATAACCTTATGTTTAATGCCGGTGGATTTTAGAATTTCACCTAACCATTTAGCGTCAATATCACCCAAGCCAAGACCGCTGTGCGTTAGGGATATTTTCTTATCCTTGGATCCATGGCTAGTAATGTATAAAAATAAAATATCCTTATTTTTATCCATTTTGTTTGCTACATCTAAAATCGCTTGTTTAATACTCGTCAATGTAGCTAGTGGATTTTCATTCATTGAACGTTGGCTATTCGTTAAATACACTGAGGTGCTACGATTTCCATATTGCGTAGAAAATAAATTTTCAATAAATTTGCTTTCTCTACGAAATACTTCCTGAGTACCATATGCCGCTACCACTACACTATAGAGTTCAATTTTGTCAGGATCAGATGGTTGAACCGCAGCCAATGCCTGAGTCATGGCATCTTTTTGGTGGTATATGGCATAATCGGACACTTCTTCCGGCGAATAAATTTTTACATTTTCATCGCCTTCTACTAAGCGATCATTTTTCCAGCGCCCACGAATTTGTTTTATTCCATCTAATGGTTCTTGATAGATCAACACACCTTTACCATCTTTTTGTCCATAATCAAAGTTGCCTTCATAGACATCGCCATTTTTAGCATGTAATTTTCCTTTGCCTGAATAGCTATTGTATTTAAATTCGCCAGTATAGGTTTCTCCATCTTTACCTAAATAGCTTCCGTCACCATTCATTTGTCCATGTTTAAATTTGCCTTGCCATTGATTTCCTTCTTCATCAGTTTTAATTCCCGCACCTTCGAGCACCCAATTTGAAAATATGCCTGCATAGGTATCGCCAGCAGTATTTTTATAGGTACCTTTGCCAGTAAATTTATCTTGTGAAAATTCACCAGAATAAGTTTCATGGTTGCCGGTAGAATAAATGCCGTTGCCCTGCATTTTACTATCGACAAAATCGCCAGTATATTTAAGTTCATTAGCTCTGGACCATTCACCTTTACCATTGAATAGTCCGTTTTTTACTTCGCCAACATAAATACTTTTATCAGAAAAAGTCCATTTTCCTTTTCCTGTTATTTCGCCTTTTTGAAAACTACCATCGTAAACAGATCCGTCTATATTGATTAATTTTCCGCTGCCGTTAAATTGATTATTGAGAAAATTACCTTCATAACGAGTTCCATTGTCGTATATCAATACTCCAAAGCCGTTCATATACCCTTGGTCGAAATGCCCTTCATATTTCATGGGGCCTGAAATTAATTTACCATTTCCCTGGAATAAACCTGCTACAAATTGACCTTCAAATTGATCACCATTTTTCCACGTTAGTCGACCGTAACCGTGTAATTGGCCTTGTTTATTGAGTGCTCCTTGATAAACGGAGCCATTCGCAAAACTTTTTGATTCTGATAATACATAGCGAATGTCGCGCATAGAATAGGAGCCGATAAAAAACATCATTATCAGCCCCAGACAAAATGTTGCCAGGTTGGGTATAAATTTTTTCATTACATGCTCCTGAAAAATCTTTCACTGTTTTTCTGTTATTACAATTTACCAACGTCTGCCAAAATCTTTTTCGCCGCAGTAATTCCCCAGTATTGCGCTTCTTCAAATAATGAAAACCCGGATAAATCGCTGTGTGCGATATGAATTCGTGGATGTAGATTTTGTTGACGGCTGGGTAGGGTACTTAAGAACCCTGGCGCAGGAATTGCCATGGCGTGTGGCCAACGCCAAATATCTATTGCACTGCATTGTCTTTCAAGTTGTGGATGGGCTTTGTGCAAGTCGGCAAAAATTTGTTTGCTCCAGGTTTCGTGAGATGCCGTTAGCAATTGCTGGCGCGCTTCTCGCGGGGGTAAATTGCTTAAGGCATTGTAATAAGTTAACACTCGTTGCGGGCGATGGAATTGCATTTGCTGATGAGTGGCATCCACATAACCTAAACCCTGGCCTTGATAAATCACGTTATCCCAGGTGGTGAATTCGTGTTCGTCGATATTGTTGATGGTAAGGTTTGCCACTAACCAGGGTGCGTATTCAGGTGTAGCAATTTTGGGCATGGCTGGCCAAACTCGCGGTAAAACAAACAAGGGTGCTGCCCAGACGAGTTGGTCGCAATGAATACGCACCACTTCTTGCGTGGCACTGTCATATACGTCCGCAGCTATGCCGCCACCAGCTTGTGTTTCGATACGAACAACCGTGTGACCAGTAAGTAATTGTTGCTGCAGCTTTTGGCTGAGCTGCTCCACGATCCAGCCATTGCCTTGTGGGGATGTTAATACGCTGTGAGCTTCGGCATTGGCGGCTTGACCTCTGCGGCAGCAAAAATAATGCAGCCCAGCCCACGCGGAAATCTGATGATGGTCTGCACCGAAGTCGTCGCGGCAGCTGTAGCTCACATACCAATGCAATGGTTCGCTACTCAAGTTTTGTTGTTGCATCCACTCATGAAAAGTTATTTTGTCAAGTGCGCGAATGCTGGGATCGGTTGAGCTGAGATCTGAGGGAATCGTAAATGCATAACGACCATCCTGGCCTTTACGTTCACTCCAATCATTCATGATGGTTTCAAATTGTTGAATTTCTCGTTGCGCAAGTGCGCCTATACCAGCCCGGGGGACAAGGCCATCTTGCCAGGCGCCATTGATAAACAAACGTTCGTCCGGTGCTTGCACCAACATTTTTTCGTCATAGGTCGGCGTTAAAGAATTTATATCGCCCTGCAAAACTCCGAGTTCTGCGAGCAGTATTCGCACGTAGTTAGCATCAAGGCCAGGTAGGGGTAAATAGTGCGCGCCCCACGGAAATGAGCTAACAGAATTGCTTCCCGAGCGAGCATTGCCACCTGCAGTTTTTTCTAGCTCGAGTAGCTTGAAATCGGTAATGCCATTGCGTTGCAACCACCAGCCGCAGTTAAGCCCGGCGATACCGGCACCTGCAATTAAAATAGGTGTGCGCATTTCACGGCTGGCCGCTGGGAACTGACCATCCCGTAGTTTGTGGCCGATATTATTATCGGGCCCGAGTAGTGCACCGGTTGGTAATGTCGCTGTATCAGGCGTGCAGCCGAGCAAGAGCACGCCACTACTGCCGATTAAAAAATCACGTCGGCTAATGCCATTCAATTTGCTGCTAGTCAACGCAGCGCCACTCCCCATTCCTGTTCAAATACTCGAACCAATGCCTGGTTATCCAAACGATTTACTTCCTGAATATTCGACAACATATCTTGTGGAAAAACAAAGAGTGTTGGCAAGATTGCGCTATTCAGAAAGCGTGTTGGTACTGGAATTTTTTCGGGTGGTTGATAAGCTTTTTCACTCAGCAACATAAAACCCCATTCGCCGAACGAGGGCACAAGAGCATGGTAACCTGTGGTAACAAACCCGGCTTCGCGCGCGGTGTTGTGTACCATCCAATAAGATTTTGGTGCATACAATGGCGATGTGGTTTGTACTACTGCTAGCCCTTGCGGACGTATGTGGCGGCGCAACATTTGATAAAAAGTAACTGTGTACAGTTTGCCGAGCGCGTAGCTGGTTGGGTCGGGAAAATCTACCACAATCGCATCGTAACTTTGGGATTGAGCTTCCATCCAACTTAAGGCATCGGCATTAATAATATTGACTTTGGGCGACTGCAAACTTAAACCATTGAGTTTGCTGAGCACTGTGTCGTTCTTAAACATTTGCGTCATTTGCGGATCAAGATCCACTAACGTGATGTGTTGAATATTGGGGTACTTAAGTATTTCGCGCACGGCCATACCGTCGCCACCGCCCAAGACCAGGACATCGCGAGCATGGGGCAGGGTGGCGAATGCTGGGTGAATTAATGATTCGTGGTAGCGATATTCATCGCGCGATGAAAATTGCAAATTGCCATTCAGAAATAAACGAAAGTCATCGCGCCAGCGTGTGAGCACTATGCGTTGGTAAGGTGTGGATTTGGTGTAAATGATTTCATCACCGTACATTTTTACTTCAGAAAAACGCATTAATTTTTCAGCGCCGATAAAACCTATGCTCAACAAAATAAGCGAGCCAATACCCAGTGCAAAATAACGTCGCGGATGAATAATATTTTTTTTGAAAAGATGAACTACCCAGAGTGCTACCACAATATTAAACGCACCAAATAATAAGGATGTGCGCACGAAACCTAAATGTGGTGCCAACAATAATGGAAACAATACCGATACTAACAAAGCGCCGAGGTAGTCCACACTGAGCACTGACGACACCAGCTCAGACAGTTTAAGATCTTTCTCCAATAAGCGCATCACCAGCGGAATTTCTATGCCGACTAAAATGCCAATTAGCGCAACTAAAAAATATAAAATAATACGGAAGGGTTCGCCCGCAAATGCGAAGGATAAAAATAAAATTGCCGCTGAAAAACCACCTACCAACCCAACCATAATTTCAATCATGATAAAGCGTTCGGGGATGCGGTTATGAATATGACGCGAGAGCCATGAACCAACACCCATGGCAAATAAATAGGTGCC
>JAYTSJ010000071.1:0-4089 GCA_043745725.1 Gammaproteobacteria bacterium
ACCTACCTTCGCTGAAAAGCATTTTTATCCTGAGTTTAATTGCCGTTATTTCTGCATGCGGTAGTGATGGCGGGAAAAAACCGCCGGTGGTTGTGCCTGACACCACACCCAGCGCGTTTAGTTTCACTGCCGTCACCGGTGCGGCTGTAAGCAGTGAAGTAACCTCAGCAGCCATTACCATTGCCGGAATTGATACGGCTACAGCAATCAGCATTACTGGTGGCACTTACGCCATAGGTACAGGTGCTTTTACGGCAAGTGCAGGCACGGTGACTACAGGTCAAACTGTTAAAGTAAAAGTCACTACATCCGCCAGCAACAGTACTGCGGTGACTGCAACCCTTACTGTAGGTGGCATTACCGGTAGTTTCAGCGTGACGACTGTTGCTGATACCACGCCCAACGCATTCATTTTCGCAGCCGCAACCGCTGCTCAACCTGGAAGTGCAAATACTTCAGCCGCTATTATTGTGGTTGGTATTGATGCTGCTGCCCCCATCAGCATTACCGGGGGCACCTATGCCATTGATGGTGGAACTTACACCGCCGAGGCAGGTAGCGTGACTGTTGGTAAATCCATTACGGTAAAAGCGACTGCCGCTGCAACGCCTTCAACGGCTACGGATACGGTGCTGACGATTGGTGGTGTAAGTGCGACTTATAAAGTGACTACTGTTGCTGAAACAACGCCACCTACTGCGCAAATTTTATTTCCACCAGTGGTATCCATGACAGAAGGGAATACTATTTTAGTGCGTGGTACTGCAAGTGATGCTTACTCCATAAAAAGTGTAAAAGTAAAATTGAATGGTGTTTCTACAACGGCAACTACGACGGATGGTTTTGCAAATTGGCAGGCAACTGTTCCGCTGACTTATACAACGATTCCAGTAATTGGCGTAACAGAAAATACCTTAACGGTCGTTACGGAAGATGATGCGGGAAATGTTGCGAGTGATGCAGCGCATGTAGCAATTAGGCAGGCGCCGATTGCGAGTTCGTTTCCTGATTCGGTTAACAAATTTGGGGCTCTTCAGGGGTTGGTTGTAGATAATTTGGATGGTAGAAATCGTTTGTTAACCGTAGAGAATAACGAAGTTATTAGAAGTGTAGATTTAACTACGGGAACACGTACGATTTTTGCGGATTATACTGGCACAGCAATTAATGGTTTAACTAGTCTTGTTATCAATCCGATCAATAAGCACTTATTTGCTGCAGATACAGGTAGTCCTGGAAATCTTATGGATATTGATTTGACGAATAGTTCGCAATACCAAATTTACTCTTCGAATTTGTATTCCTATGTTGGTTCACTGGCATTGAATGGAGTTGGGAATTATACAAAAATTGTTTCGATAAGTTACGATGATGGCGTGATGGTTACCACTAATCAGGCAATTACTTCATTTGAGGTATTTTCTGATGCCAATACAAATAAACCTGATGCAATCAACTCAATAAAAGAATCTTACGGAATGGCTTTTGATACAAAACGTAATCGTTATTTGGTACTTGATGATGTTCAACAAACTATCTTTGCCGTAGATGCCGTTACCGGAGGGCGCAGTGTGTTTTCAAATAATACGACTGGGACTGGTGATTCTTTTGGTAATATTAATTTATTTTTAAATACACAAGCCGATGGGGCTATTCGTTCAATCGCAATTGATGAGATTAACCAGCGTGCTATTGTCACTGAAGTAAGAGGTGGTAGCGGTAGCGGAATGTTATATTCAGTAGATCTTGCAACGGGAAATCGGACATTAATATCAGGTGCAACCTCGTCTAATCCGTATAATGTAACTAATCGTAATTCTGGCATTGCTATTTCCGATTCGAACAGCTATGCATTTCTTTCGGATGCTACTTTAAAGGCTATAGTTGCAATCGATTTAGTTACTGGCCACCGCGTAGTGTTTAGCAAGTAAGAAAGTTATTTAAAAAATACCCAGTGCAGAATTTTCTGCACTGGGTAATTAAAAATTAAAACTAAAAACTTTAAGGAGAGCTGAAGTGGACATCAGTAAAAACCCATTAACCCATTTGTTATTAGAAGTTGGCGCTACTCGAGTGACACAACGTTAAGCTGCATTGCTTAAAAAATGGTTAGGATTTGTTAGGCTGCCTAAGCATCATATTGAGCCAGAGATTTTAATTATAGTATGGCTAAAAATTATAGTAGAACAGTTGATGTTGATTAGCTGGCAAATTTTATCTTGAGAGTTGGCGGAATAAAAAAGAAGTGAAAAATGGCGATGACCTATATTGTAGGTATGGCAATGGGATGCGATTAATGAAAATGAAAACTGAGGGCATCCCTATGTTTTACATCCTGTTGATAATTTTTTTAGTTTGTACTGTATTATTTTTTTCAATGAAAGGAGTTGCTATGACAATGTTTTCAGGCAAAGAAGAGGGGGTAGTTTTGTTTTCTCCAATGGAGGGAAAATTAACCATTGAAGGAAAGCTTGCAGCTGGTATAAAAATAGTTAGATGGTTAATTTGGAAAGATAATGAGGGTGAAAAAGAAGAATTTTATACAAATGAGAATGGTAACTTTAGCATACCAATTAAAAAAGATTTAGTTAAGCTTTCCCCTCTTTCGCAATTCGTAATGTCACAAACTATTCTTGCATATCACGAACAAAAAGAAATTCCAATTTGGGTGAAGTCAAAAAGAAGTAAAGTGGAGTTTGGGGAATTGGGTGGAAAACCAAAAAATTTCCGCTGTGAATTAACGAAAAAAAGAACGCGGATTGAAAATGATGATGGTCTTTTTTCTACGTCCTGCAAATGGGATTCGATTGAAAGAAAAGGAGAAGAATAGAAATGCAATTATCACCACTATTTGCTGCTCAGTTGGCTAAAGACGTATACGATGTGCAAAATGCTTATCAAATAGAAGATTTTTTTGACCGGCCATTATTTTCCAGTAAATCGGGCGACACCAAACACTTGAAAGCAGAAGTTGGTTCTTATTTAGTTAACACCAAAGATGGCTTTGGTATTTGCGCAATCGGTGGCAAAGGTTACGAAAACGATATTTTTTTAATATTTCGCGGTTCTACATTTGCAAATAATAACGCTGACTGGGTTAGCAACGCACACATCGGTATAGAATTTTCGAGAACAGGGTTACCTGTCCATATTGGGTTTAACCAAATTTTTGGCAGTATGTTGCCGAAAATTAAAGAGTTTTTAGGCCTACATACTAAAATCACTGGCACAATCATTGCGTTGGCCATAGCCTTGGTGGTGCTGTTGCAACCCTAGTTGCAGATTGGGTTTCAAGTAACCGAGTGAATCCAGTAAAACTTTATACCTTTGGTGCGCCTCGAGCTGGATTGTGGAGATTTGCAAAACGCTTCACTACCAAGGTTGGCACTTCCAATATTCATCGTGTATACCATGCTACTGATCCTGTCCCCATGATTCCTATTTATCCCTTTTTGCACGCTCCGTTGCCGGGGCTAGGCCATTACCTCGCGTCGAGTGAGTCAATAGTTTCTGCTGCCGCCCACGATATGGGCATGTATATAAAATCAGTTGGTGAATCCAGTTGGGAAAGTTTACAAGGTTTGGCTCCACCGTATAGCGTAGAGACTGTGGTAGAGAACTGGCTGAAATCTAAAATACCCGTCAATCCAGCTAATCCGAAGACGTGGGATTGGATTAACGCCGCCTTAATTTATGTGCTCAAAAAAATTGGTATTGGGGGTATTGCGGTATTACAAGGAGGATTAATGGGCACTTTTACTCTAGCAGATAAAATTGCTTGGCTCCTACAAAAAGGCTGCTCCGTTTTAAAGCAGGGGAACCTAGTATTACAATTAATGACAAAAATTCAGGAATGAAACATGAGCAACACCCGCCTTCGTACTTTCGCACCACACTCTTCCTCTTTTAAAACTTCTCGCCGTAAACTCTATTTAGCCATGCTCGCAGCGTCGCAATTTATGGTTGCCGGGCAGGTGCTAGCAGCGCCGGATGGTGGGCAGGTTGTGGGCGGGGCGGGGTCTATTGATCAGGCGGGTAGCAAAACTACTATCCACAAAACACCGAGCGCATGGCGATTGATTGGAAAAG
>JAYTSJ010000072.1:0-3633 GCA_043745725.1 Gammaproteobacteria bacterium
TGCTCAATAATAGTGGAGGTATTTTGTACTGCTAACTCTACGCGGCTACCCGGGTTTTGCTGCATGTAATCACCAATCAACAGTGTGGCCAGATAGTTGCCAATGGTGAGTGTTGCGCCAATTCGCAGTGAGCCAGCCCCCGCATTTCCTTCCAGCAAGGATTGCAATTGCTGTGGGCGATCAAGCAACTCCATTGCCTGCGGCATAATTTGTCGCCCGGTAGTATTGAGTTGTAAACGTTTGCCCAAGCGATCAAACAAGCGTGTGTTGAACTGCTTTTCCAACTCTGCCAACGCCATGCTGGTTGCGGATTGGCTAAGGGCAATAGCGACGGCAGCGCGCGATACGCTTTCTTCGCGCCCCACAGCGACTAATACTTCTAATTGCCGCAAGGTGAATTTCATGAGATCTCCAATCAGTAAATGTTGTTATTGCCTGTAGGTAAAAACTGCTCTGGGAAAGCTCGCGCCTTCTGTTTCATTGTCGGTATAATGAGCGTTATTCTATATCAGAATTATTGATTAATAATATCAAGATAATCAATTATGCAGATAATAAGAAATTCTTTACAATAGCTGCAATTACAAGAGCCGAATTACAGAGTTAGGTTACAGCGTCGGGTTACCAAATCAGAGGAACAAACATGAAGGTGTTGGTAGGTATTAAACGGGTGGTGGATTTCAATATTCGTGTTCGTGCAAAAGCAGATGGTTCTGGTGCGGACATTGCGTCTGTCAAAATGAGTATCAATCCTTTTGACGAGAATGCAGTAGAAGAAGCCGTGCGTTTAAAAGAAGCAGGTGTAGCAACAGAAATTGTTGTGGTTACCACTGGTGCTGCGAACGCGCAAGACGTGCTGCGCCACGCCTTGGCATTAGGTGCAGACCGCGCAATTTTGGTGGATACCGCCGAACCACTCAACTCCCTCGCAACTGCAAAAGTATTACGTGAAATTGTTAAACGCGAAGCGCCGCAACTTATTTTAATGGGCAAACAAGCCATTGATGACGACGCTGCGGAAATTGGCCAAATGCTTGCCGCATTTTTAAATATAGGGCAGGGCACATTTGCCTCCAGCCTAAAAATTAATGATGGAAAAATAACGGTAGTGCGTGAAATTGATGGCGGCCAGGAAACCGTAGAATTAAATTTACCGGCTGTAGTGACTGCAGATTTACGCTTAAATGAACCGCGTTATCTCAAGCTGCCTAATTTAATGATGGCGAAGAAAAAACCTTTAGAAACTATCGCACTCGCTGATTTAAATGTGAGTGCTACTAGTAAAGTTACCACCATTAATGTTGCTGAGCCCGCTGCACGCGCACCCGGTAAAAAACTCAACAATGTACAAGAATTAATTGACGTGTTGCGTACGCACGCGAAGGTGGTTTAAATGTCGATACTTATTATTGCCGAGCTTGTTACTGACGAAAAAAGTATTAAGGCCGCAACACGTTCAGCGATTACCGCAGCGCAAGCGATTGGCGCTGAAATTGATGTGTTAGTTATTGGCAACGATGTTAACGCCGTTGCGCAACAAGCAGCTAATATTCAAGGTGTCACTCGTGTACTTGTGGCAGATAATTCTGTTTATGCAAAACCACTTGCGGAAAACTTTGCACCTCTGGTTCACAGCATCGCAAAAAACTATTCACACATTATTGTTGCTGCTACGAGTTTTGGTAAAAACTTGTTACCACGTGTTGCCGCATTGTTAGATGTGGACATGGTTTCTGAGGTTACTCGTATTATTGACGCAAGCACTTATGTGCGCCCACTTTATGCGGGTGGTTTAAATGCGACGGTGCAAAATAATGAAACTATTAAATTATTAACCATTCGTCCTACAGCATTTGATGCTACGCAAGATGCTAATCAAGCCGCTCCCATTACCACAATAACGGTGGTAACTGATGATAAGCATTCATCACGTTTTGTTAGCGAACATATTCAGCACAATGAGCGTCCCCAGTTAAGTACGGCACGTGTGGTGATTAGCGGTGGCCGTTCGCTTGGCAGTGCTGAAAAATTTCAGGAGGTGCTTGAACCTTTAGCTAATAAGCTTAATGCCGCAATCGGTGCAACCCGTGCAGCTGTTGATGCAGGTTTTGCACCTAACGATAGTCAAGTCGGTCAAACCGGTACCGTAGTTGCACCCGATATTTATATCGCTATTGGGGTTTCTGGTGCGGCACAACATATCGCCGGTATAAAAGATAGTCGCATGATTGTTGCAATAAATCACGATCCGGATGCACCTATTTTTCAATGGGCAGATTATGGTTTAGTGGCAGATTTATTTGAAACAACCGCAGCAATTACAGCTGCACTTTAACATTGCTATCAACAATATTTTTATTAACAGTATTTCCTATCAAACGTTTTAGTTAAGGTAAAAAAACATGGCCGCAGTTGCTACTGAAAAAGTATTAAGCGTACGACACTGGAACGATTCATTGTTCAGCTTTACTACCACGCGTTCTGATTCATTGCGTTTTGAAAATGGCCAGTTCGTTATGATTGGCCTTGAAGTTAATGGTCGTCCATTATTGCGTGCTTATAGTATTGCCAGTGCTAACTACGACGAGGAGTTGGAGTTTTTTAGCATCAAAGTACCTAACGGCCCACTCACCTCACGTTTACAACATTTACAAGTGGGTGATGATTTGTTGGTAGGTCGTAAGCCAACAGGATCTTTATTATTAGATGATTTAAAGCCGGGAAAAAATTTATATTATCTGAGTACGGGTACTGGCCTTGCACCCTTTTTAAGTTTAATCCGCGACCCGGCGGCTTACGAAAAATTTGAAAAAATTGTTCTGTTTCATGGTGTACGTACGGTAAGTGAAGTTGCGTATATGGACTTTATTATGAATGAGTTGCCAAAAAATGAATTTTTTGGCGACGAAGTGCGTGAAAAATTAATATATTATCCCTCCGTTACCCGCGAGCCATTTCACAACCAAGGCCGTTTAACGGATTTGGTTGAAAGTGGAAAGCTATTTACCGATATAGGCTTGCCCCCGTTTAATCCAGAACACGACCGCGCTATGTTATGTGGTAGCCCGGAAATGTTGCGTGATACTTGCGCTATGCTCGATGCTCGCGGTTTTAAAATATCGCCTCGCATTGGTGAGCAAGGTGATTACGTGATTGAACGTGCGTTTGTGGAAAAGTAATTTTAGTGAATAGTAAAAAAGGCGGACCTGCGTAAGCGGTCCGCTTTTTTTTGGTCCGTTCAGTGGCACTTGTGCAGTCTCAATCGGCTGCCAAATATATTGGCGGTTAAGTCAGCATACATTGGTAACTATGAAGTAACTTTTAATGTGGCACTAATAATTTCAATACAGTACTAATAATTTTAATAAAATATTTGTGGCTTCAGCAAGCAGGGCTGAAGAATATTTTGAAAATATATACAGCAATAGTGAATTAAAAAATATAGGTATAATTTCCAAGCTGTAGGTTGTCTAGGCCCACTTTTTTTTGTTGTTAAAAGTCAGCTGGTGATTGCAATCCCATCTTATAGAATACAATATACCCATAGCGAAAGAGATTTAGGTATTTTAATAACGTGATAGCATTGCAAAATTACTATCATAAGGCAATATTTTTTATCAATGAATAAATTCA
>JAYTSJ010000073.1:0-3039 GCA_043745725.1 Gammaproteobacteria bacterium
TGCCGGAGGTTTTACTGCAATTAAAACGATTGATGAATTACGAACCCGCTGCTGCACTGTGTGATCGAGGCTACAAAGGCAAGCAGAAAATCAACAACATACGGATTCTACGGCCACACTCTAAAACCAAAGAGACCACCCAAAAAATTCAAGAGTGGATGCGCAAGCGATTTAAAAAGCGTGCAGGGATAGAACCTGTTATTGGTCATCTAAAATCAGATCACCGACTGAATCGAAATCACCTAAAAGGTTTTGCGGGCGATCAAATCAATGTGTTGATGGCGGCAGCCGCATTTAATTTCAAAAAATGGATGCGGTTATTTTTGTGTGCCGCTTATTTATACCAACTGAAACGAATATTTGATGAATTTATAACAGCACTGGAGAAACCAGTGCTGTTATTGTCGGTGTGAAATTCGTTTTTCAGGGATGACTAACTATTGTCGATCTAAAGTGCGATAACTTAAAGCCTCACTAACTTCCTCGGTGCCGGGCTGATCTTTGTTGTTCATGTCAGCCAGTGTGCGCGCCACCTTTAAAACGCGATGGTAAGCGCGTGTTGATAATCCCATTTTATTAATCGCGTGCTCTAACAACGCTTTATCCGCATCACTCAGCAAACAATATTTTTCTAATTCCGGCGCATTCAGTTGATGGTTAGCTTTACCTTGTCGTTGTAACTGTCGCGCGCGCGCAGCCTCAACTCGCACGCGAATCATTTGGCTGTTATCACCGGCAGTTTTGCTGTGCAGCTCACCTTGGCGTAACGCGAGTACCGGCACGTGCAAATCTATCCGATCGAGCATAGGGCCAGAAATTCTGTCGCGATAACGGCGCACCTGGTCAGCAGTGCAGCGACATCGATTGTCATTATTTCCGTAATAACCACAGGGACATGGGTTCATCGCCGCAACCAGCTGAAAACGTGCAGGAAAACAAATTTGCGCACGTGCGCGCGAAATCCGTATTTCGCCGCTTTCTAATGGTTCGCGCAATACCTCTAGTACCGCGCGCGGAAATTCCGGCAACTCGTCTAAAAATAATACGCCACAATGCGCAAGTGAGATTTCGCCCGGTTTGGGGTTACTACCGCCACCCACCAATGCCGTGGCTGAAGCAGTATGGTGAGGTGCGCGAAATGGACGTTTTCGCCATGAGTGTATTTGCGTTTGTGCAGCGACTGAATAAACTGCAGCAACTTCGATCATCTCGCGCTCATCGAGTTTGGGCAGTATGCCCGGCAAGCGGCTGGCGAGCATCGTTTTACCAGTACCAGGCGGACCATAAAGTAACAAGTTATGGCCACCACTGGCAGCTATCTCTAATGCACGCTTAGCTTGTGCCTGGCCTTTGACATCGTGCATATCAAGGACATGTTCAATATCCAAAGCGTCTGGCGCACTGGCTTGAAATAGGTGCTCCCGATTATGTAAGTGTGCGCATACTTGCAGCAAACTTTCTGCACCAAAAATACGGATGCTACTGAGCGCCGCTTCGCTGGCACTTGCGCGGCTAATAATGAGTTCACGCTTAACATCACCGCATGCAAGTGCTGCAGGCAATGCGCCACTCACTGAACGCAACTCACCAGACAATGCCAGCTCGCCTAAAAACTCGTAGCGGCTCAGTGCTGGCGTGGGTATCTGCCCGGATGCAGCAAGAATGCCTAGCGCAATGGCCAAATCATAGCGACCACCTTCTTTGGGTAGATCGGCAGGAGCGAGATTAACGGTAATGCGACGCGTGGGAAATTCCAGGTGACTATTCAAGATGGCGCTACGAACACGATCTTTGCTTTCTTTAACGGCTGTTTCGGGTAACCCGACAATCGCGAGACTGGGCAACCCCGCGGAGATGTGTACTTCTACGGTAACGAGAGGAGCATTTACGCCCAATTTTGCACGAGTATAGATAATGGCGAGTGACATTGGCATTCCTTGCTAGACAGATATTTAGTGGCCTCATGGCCTGCAATGATCAAAACACAAAACCGCGCTTTGACCTGTGCGCTGAATATAAACAATTCAACGCCATAAAGCAAAAATGACCTTACTACTTGTCATAATACTTTTTGTCGCGATGCTTTCGTTTTCCTATTTCTTCTCTGCGCGTTGTGAGGTGCACTCTTCTAACTGCGCACAGCGTTGCTCAAGCGCCTCAAGTTTGGCTCGAGTCCGTTGCAATACTGCAGCTTGGGCATCAAATTCATCACGCGTAACTAAGTCCATGCGCGCCAAAACAGATTGCAAGGTCACTTGTAACTCACGCTTGGGAATGAGGCCACTCAGTAAGGGTAAAGCTTGTTGTAGTTCTTGGCTAATACGTTGAGCTAGAGCGCTAATCATAAAAATTCCTCCGCATGATATTGTTTGTAGTGTATCGATTGTTGGCAATGAGGTCAGCAACTACGCCGCGAAGTTTTAAGATCTGGCGCGTAATTTTTAGAGCCAAATAAGGTTTCACCCCAAAATAGTGCTTCGTGCCCGCAACAATGCGTCATATTGGCGCACAGCTTTTGTCTAGGCGGATGATTTAGGTAAATTTGTGACAGCTAAAATTGCATATCTATTTGAATCTTAACAATTATTTTTAATTGGCCTATAAAATGCTAAATCAGCTTTGAATATAAAGATGGGATCAATATGTTGATCAAATGCTTTTGTTTGATTCAGCTTTTGTGATTTTAATCTTGAAAAAAAGTGGTATTTCCGGCGCTTCCTACACAGCAATTGTGTAGGATTTTTTGAGGGGTGCAGATATGAAATTAATAGCAGCAGTTATAAAACCATTCAAGCTTGATGCCGTACGTGAGGCACTGTCTGAAATTGGCGTACATGGTATGACAGTGACTGAAGTAAAGGGTTTTGGTCGGCAAAAGGGGCATTCCGAGCTGTACCGCGGAGCTGAATATGTCGTCGATTTTCTACCAAAAACAAAAGTTGAAATCGCCGTGGCTGATAGCGAGGTAGATCGCGTTGTAGAAGCCATTACGAAAGCTGCTAATAGCAGCAAAATCGGCGATGGGAAAATATTTGTTTC
>JAYTSJ010000074.1:0-2557 GCA_043745725.1 Gammaproteobacteria bacterium
GCGCTCCCTCAACTACCGATCACGCCAGATCAGCTTTCTCATATCATTAAAAGTGAACAACCTTTTATTAACCAGCGAATTCAGGTATCTGAGAACAATGAACATAAATTTTACGATCTGCGCATCTACCCGCTATTAAGCAATCAAAATTCAGGCGCAGTTATACAGCTAAAAAATGTTACTGCTCAAGTTAACATTGAGCATATGTTGATTCAAAATGAAAAAATGTCATCCTTAGGTGAACTCGCTGCGGGCATAGCGCACGAAATCAATAATCCCTTAGGGGTTATTTTGCATAATGTGCAAAATATTATTCGCCGCACGTCTAACAATCTACCCAGCAATATAAAAGCAGCTGAAAAGCTCAACACTAACTTTAATGATATTCGCGACTACTTAAAGGATCGTGAAGTAGATCAGTTTTTAGATAACATTAAAGAAGCTGGTGAACGGGCAGCCTCAATAGTGCGTAATATGCTAGAATTTTCACGCATTACCCATAACGAAAAAAATTGGATAGATTTTAAAGAGCTGGTAGATAAATCTATTAAATTAAATATCAAATCCAGCTTTGATGATAGAAAAAAAATCAAAGACATTAAAGTCACCACAAAGTTTAGTCAGGACTTTCCCTTACTTTATGCTTCAGCACCTGAATTACAACAGGTATTAATGAATTTGTTGCGCAATGCTTATCAAGCTTTAATATCTGATAATTACCAAAAACCCGAAGTACTGAGTGTCAATATCACGGGTTCTTTAAATACCCGCAAACACGAAGTGCTTATTGAAATTTCAGACAATGGCCCCGGCATTAAAAACACCATTAAAGACCACATCTTTGAACCATTTTTTACTACCAAAGAAGTGGGGAAAGGTACTGGGCTTGGATTATCGGTTTCTTATTTTATTATTACCGAACACCATCAAGGCAGTATCAGTGTATCCTCGCAACCCGACAAAGGCACAACCTTTAAAATACGCTTACCTATTTTGGTTGAGCAACAATACTCTTTTGATATTTAGCCCTCTTTTGAATAGCACGTTAATATGACGCGATTGCAATACACCCCAGCAGAATACCAAACACAATTAACTGAAAAAATTGCGATCTTTAAACAAGATTTCGCCGATTTTAATTTGCCCGAACTAGAAGTGTTCAAATCAGCCGAAAAACATTTCCGTATGCGCGCAGAATTTCGCATTTGGCATAAGGGCCCAGTGTCAACTTACTGTATGTTTGGCGATGATGAATATAAACGCCCCTACGATATTACTGAGTTGCCAATAGGCTCAACGCTCATGAATCAAGTTATGACTGAATTAATGGCAGAAATAAATGCCGATGAAGTCTTACGTACCAAGCTTTATCAAATGGATTTTTTAACTACTTTAAGTGGTGAAACTTTAGTGTCGTTAATTTATCACCGCAAACTGGATGATGAATGGCAACAAGCTGCGCGTGCGGTTCAAGCAAAACTCAATATCTTTCTTATTGGCCGTAGTAAAGGCCAAAAAACGGTGGTTGAGAGAGACTATGTGATTGAGCAACTCACCGTTGCCGGAAAACAGTTTAGCTACCAACAAATAGAATCTGGCTTTACGCAACCCAATGCGAAAGTGTGCGAAAAAATGTTGACCTGGGCAATTAATAAAAGCCAACACTGGGGAAAAGATTTAATTGAGCTTTATTGTGGCAACGGCAACTTCACCATACCGCTTGCGCAAAACTTTAATCGCGTTCTGGCGACAGAATTATCAAAACCATCCGTAAAGTCTGCGCTTTTCAATCTGGAATTAAATCACGTCAATAATGTTGAGATTGCGCGCTTGTCGAGCGAAGATTTTTCGCAAGCAATAGATAAAGTCAGAAGCTTCAGACGCCTGGAAAATATGGATTTAGATAGTTACAACTTCAGCAGTATTTTTGTCGACCCGCCGCGCTCAGGAATGGACCCACACACAACGGCTATTACACAGCGCTACGATAATATTATGTATATTTCATGCAACCCTGTAACACTGCGCGACAATTTAACAACGATGATACAAACCCATGAAATTACCAACGTAGCTGCGTTTGATCAGTTTCCGTATACCCACCATCTTGAAGTGGGCATGACTTTAAGAAAACGCAGCTAAAAATACACATCACTTAACATCTGCCACATACCTTACCAAGGGTATTCATTGAATGCCCTTTTTGCTTCCTACTGCCTGACGATTCTTCACACCAACATTCCTTGAATCAAAAAACAAGCAGACAAACTCCTTGACCAGATAATGCTTCAGGCATAGTATCTGCCCAAGCAAACATTGCCATGTCAAATATTGATTTGGCAGATTCTGATAAAACAATATTTTACAAAGCAGGTTATTTATCGATGAAGCACTACGATCCAGAGACATATAGCTCGAAAAATAGCCTTGGCTATTTGCTGAAGGTCAACCATTCCTTAATGCTCGACTGTGCGGACCGCATTTTTACAGCTCATGACATCAGCTTTGTGCAATGGATTGCACTTAAGAAACTGCGCGATGGCTCTGCACTAACTGC
>JAYTSJ010000075.1:0-1706 GCA_043745725.1 Gammaproteobacteria bacterium
ATCATCATTTCAGATGCAAGTAACTTGATTATCCGTACCAATAATGCTTTCACCAAAACCTCTGGCTACACACAAGAAGAAGTTTTAGGCAAAAACCTAATCATGTTTTGTGCCAAGCAAAATGATTCACATCTTTACAGCACTATATTAACGCACATCATGAGCAAAGGTTTTTGGGAAGGCGAAATCTGGAATCAGCGCAAAAATGGGGAGGTATATCCAGCGCTTCTTAATATCACCGTGGTTAAAGATAAAAACAATAATGTTGAAAATTATGTTACCCATTTGACTGACATTTCTACGCAAAAGGCCGCCGCGGCAGAGATTGAAAATTTGGCATTTTACGACACGGTTACTGGCTTGCAAAACCGACGCTTACTATTGGATAGACTAAATCACGCAATGGCTGACAGCGCACGTACAGGCAAAGAAGGCGCTCTGCTTTTTCTAGATCTCGATAATTTCAAAACGCTTAACGATTCATCTGGGCATGAGGTTGGCGATATTTTGCTCACCATGGTGGCGAAACGATTGAAGGAATGCGTACGTGAAGTTGACACCGTTGCGCGCTTTGGCGGTGATGAGTTTGTAGTGATTCTAGAAGGCTTGAAAGTGCAAAATATTGAAGCCACTGTAAATGCAGAAAGTGTAGCCAACAAAATATTAGTCGCTTTGCAACAACCTTACCTAATCAATAATCAAAAGCGCCACAGCGGCGTAAGCATGGGTGTTACTTTATTTAATGGTAATCAATCTTCTACTGAAGAATTGCTGAAACAAGCTGATATTGCCATGTATGAAGCCAAAAAAGCGCGCAACTCAATACAATTCTTTAATCCAGCCATGCAAGCCAGCATTACTGATCAGGTATCTTTAGAGCATGAGTTACGCAAAGCTGTTGAGTTGCAACAATTTCAATTATATTATCAAGTCCAAGTCGATAACTCGGGCTTTCCGACAGGTGCGGAAGTTTTACTGCGTTGGCTGCACCCTGAGCAAGGCTTAATATCGCCTGCCAAGTTTATCCCTTTGGCCGAAGAAACAGAGCTTATTTTGCCTATTGGCCAATGGGTATTAGAGGGCGCATGTGCGCAAATTAAAATATGGCAAGGAGACGAGCTTACCCGCAATTTTGCGCTATCGGTCAACGTGAGTGCCAAACAATTTCATCAAAAATATTTCGTTGATGAAGTGCAAGCCGCCTTACTGTATCATGATATCAACCCAGCCTTACTTAAGTTAGAACTGACAGAAAGTATGCTGTTAAAGGATGTAGAAAGCACCATTGAAACTATGCAGACTTTAAGAAAAATCGGCGTGCAATTCTCACTTGATGACTTTGGCACGGGTTATTCATCACTGCAATACCTCAAACGGCTGCCATTAAATCAGCTAAAAATAGATGGATCGTTTATACGTGATATTGCTGTAAATACTAGCGATCAAGCCATAGTATGCACGATTGCTGCCATGGCAAATACATTGGAGCTAGACGTAATTGCAGAATGTGTAGAAACACAAGAGCAATATATACAATTGCAAAAAAGTGGTTGTAGGCATTATCAAGGCTATTTATTTGGCAAACCCGTTCCTATTGAAGAATTTGATAAAAAGTTAAAGAAAAACTCTCAGCTAGCCTTTTTTATTCCTGAAGATTCAAGCGTTGCGTTAGAACTCACGTCAAAAAACTCGTTATACTAGGCACA